>CAKSGG010000540.1 GCA_934454215.1 uncultured Clostridia bacterium | reverse complement strand
ACATCCTTTACCTTCAAAAGCATTTTATAGATACTGTCCTTAGTTTCAACAGACGTCTTCGCCCTTTTCAAACACAGTATATTCGGGGACATCGAATTTTCGGTTGACCACCGTTTGGGTGGCTTTGTCCTCGGATACCCCCATTTTGCTGTATTCCATTATTATCAGGTCCGAAGTCAAAACCGAAAATCCGTATATATCTCCTCGTATAACCGCACTCGGATTGACAATCGGCGATATAGGTCCTTCATGAGAATTTTTTTCACTCAACATCTACACCCTCCTTTACTTTATTATATCATTTTCATTTGAGTTAAGATATAAAATATTCGCTTCAAGGTATAATTTTTTTGCCCTTTGCACGCATCTTTTGTTGCTATTTGCCAAATATTTTGCAACTTTTTTTACATTTCGTTTTTTCATAGGTATAGACTTTTTTCAAAATAAGTGCTATAATTATTTTAAAAAGATGTAATTTTTTTGTTCTGAGGTGTCTGGTATGTTTAACTATGTTGATGAAGGAATCTTTCTTAGAAACGGAAAGGAATGTCTTGTGCACTGTTATTTATCCCAAGGGGAATATCCATGTAATCTCTGTATTCCTCACTATCACAGATATATAGAAATTTTATATATAAATGAAGGCAAAATAGAGGTTTGGATAAACGGAAAAATCGTCATACTTGTCCCCGGAGATATGCTGATTATCAATTCAAATGTTGACCACGCCATGTTTTCACAGACAAAGTATTCATATACTGTTATAAAATTCTATATTGAGTTGCTCAATTGTGACGCATATACCCTAAATGATACAAAATATTTAATACCGCTGTATAGAAAGGACTTTCAAAGCAAGCATCTGCTTAAAAAAGACAATATAACAAATCGTCATATAAAAAACATTGTGCACAGGATTTATGATGAGTGGGACAGCGAAAAATACGGTTATGAAATTGCGATAAGAGGCTGTATCCTTCAGCTGTTTGCCGAAATAATACGACAATGGCACGATATGGACGGTTTTGACTTTTTATCATCATATCAGGATGAAACAATCAACCTTATAATGTCTGCTGCGGATTATTGCAAACAGCATTATACCGATGTGACAATAGAACAGCTTTCCAAAAAATACGGATTGAGCTATAATTACTTTTCGAGAACATTCAAAAAGGTGATGAACATAAGCTTTTCAAGCTATATCAACGAATTAAAGCTTTCTGCCGCAATTCATCTGCTTTTGACAACCAATCTGAACAGCACACAGATTGCATACGAAACGGGCTTTTCGTCCACAAGCTATTTTATATATAATTTCAGAAAAAAGACCGGGGTTACCCCGTCCGAATATAAAGACCGCTTTAACCGAACAATGTTTTCAGCACAGGATAATTCATAAGTCACGGTCGGTTTTTGAATAAAAGCATTGACTAAAGAATTATTTAATGGTATAATATGTCATCAGAAACGGCAAAGGTGATTTATATGGAACTTCAA
>CAKSGG010000539.1 GCA_934454215.1 uncultured Clostridia bacterium | reverse complement strand
CCGGACGAACAAAACAGAGCCGCTGAACCAATGTTCAAGCCTTGATGTGCCGCTCCCCGGTACGGAAGATTTAACAGTCGGTGAAACCATTGAGGACAAAGACAACCCAACCGAGGACGATATAACGGACAGAATTGCGTTAGGTGGTGTTTTTCCTGTTGTAAGGGATATTGTTACCCCTTGTCAGTATGACGTCTTAGAACGCCAATACAGGCACAACAGCACATTTGACGAAATAGCACACGCAACAGGGCTTACCATCCAAGATGTAAAGCGAGAGAAATACAAGGCATTAGACAAGCTCAGAAAAAGCCGCAACAAGGATTTAAAAGCCATGTATGATGATATTATCGGCAGCACATACAACCGCAGCAGCTTAAAGAATTTTCAGCGTACATGGACATCTGCGCCGGAATGGGCAGTAATACAAATGGATAAGGCATGCCGAGGTTTATAAATATTTCCCCATTATAAAAAAAATGTCGGAGCGGCATTATAAACCGCTCCGAGCATGACTTATATTTTTCATGTGGATAATGAATATAAAACGCTGAACGAATGGTTCACCGTTAAAGGTCATGGTACCTCGTAGCTGAATAACAAAACGTTATTGAGTTAACATCTAAAGGGAGTAACAAAACGTGACGCCATCGGCAGGGAGCCTTGAATAAGGGCGCCCTATATATTACATTCATCTCTCAGCCGCATAGCATACTTGAACCCCTGTTCAAAGCCGAAGTCCTCCATAGCTGTTAATGCACTTGTTAGTACATCATCAGCTGCACTGCCTTTTTTGTAGTCCTCTTTTGACAAAGGCTCAACAAAAGTATCTTGCGCCGCTTGCACGTCCTCCTTTCGTGCCATGTTGTCAAGCTCCTTTGCATATTCATCTGTCTGCTGATAGTCATAAAATAAATTGCTGATAATTCCTTGCATAAAAAAACTTCCTTTCAAACTTTAAAATTTTTGTTTGACAAGAAAGCCCATTTGTAGTATAATATTTACAGATAGGTTTTTCCTGTCGGTTTTGAATAGCTTGTATTGCTTTTGACGGAGAACACAAGCTATTCTTTTTTATACAATTTTTCACGAACCCACTCCGCGAAAGAACGTCCGTTCATTTCCTTTTCAAGCATATCGGCTTCACCATTTTTTATCTTTGCCCGGAACAGAAAATTTTTGTACGTTTCTTTTTCTCTTGCAAGTTCTTTTTTATAATTTCTGATTGACAAACGCCCCTTTCTGTGATATAATATTCACATCAAGGGTGACAGTGTGGTAGCGGTCATCCCTCTGTTAACTAGTATTTGAAGGAATGCCGTGCCTACTCAGGTGCGGTTATTTCTTTTTAAGAACTATTACGGTAAGTAATATTATGTAAAACACAATTATTATCTCTTCCATAACGCCCCCTTTCCGAGGGAATAACCGTGTCACCCTTAATGCTTGTCTATATTATATCATACGTTTAACGTATTGTCAATGCCTTTTTGAAATTTTTTTCA
>CAKSGG010000538.1 GCA_934454215.1 uncultured Clostridia bacterium | reverse complement strand
TTACTTCGCAGCGGTACAAGTATCGGTGCAAATGTTGCCGAGGCTGAACAAGCACAAAGCAGACCGGATTTTGTTTCGAAGATGAATATTGCATTAAAAGAAACCTCTGAAACGAAATATTGGATTAAACTTTTAAAAGCAGCCGACTTTCTTTCTGAAAAAGAAAGCTCTTCACTTTTAGCTAATTGTGTTGAATTGGAAAAATTATTAGTAAGCATTATAAAATCATCAAAACAGTAATTTTCCATTTTCCATTTTCAACTTTCAATTTAATACATGCGGATGTGGCGGAACTGGCAGACGCGCCAGACTTAGGATCTGGTGTCCCCGACGTGCAGGTTCGACTCCTGTCATCCGCACCAAACAGTAAAAATCCGAACCTTGTACCGGTTGGTAATGGGTTCGGATTTTTGATTTATTTAGATTATCCTAATTTTAATTGCAAGAGTAAAAAAGAATAATGTTGTACTTCAAAGAGATAAAGCTTTAATCAGTTTTGTCTCTTTTTTATATATTTTTATCCGCACATTCGTCAAAGTAATTGTATTCTGATAAAATGAAGGTATAAAATTTAAAGGGGGCGATTACGCTATGAAAGAAAAATTTATTGAAAACGGAATTGAGTATGTCAGAAACGGTGATTACTACTTACCAAATTTAACCGTACCTGATGGTAAGGTTTACAATATCGGCAAGTACGGCAGAATGCACGCAAAATTTATTAAAGAAAACAGACCTTGTTTTTATACTGCAAAGATGATTGACGGAACTTGGCCTGCCTATCTTGAAGAAATTGACACAACTGCAAAGGAAATGGTTGACAGATTGATTAAGGAATTAGTTGTCAAAAGAGGTATTACCGAAGAACTAAAAGAAAAAGACCAAATGGCTTGGGTTTCCGCTATGGAGCAGATAAAACGCACCGCAGAAGAATTTGTATTTGATGACATAGTTTATATAGGGGATGTTTCAAAATAAAAAAATATTCTATCAACCCTTTCAGTTTTACCAAGTTTATTTTCTGTATATGTAATAGCCACTGCTATAATGCTTATGAAACCATTTCCGTTGCTGAAAATCTCGTTAGTAATAATTTTGTTAGTAGAAATATCTCATCTGTTGACCGTAGTCTTTTTATCATCATTGCAAGAAAGTTATTGTATATAAAACATACAAAAACTAATTTTCAAAGCGTAAAAACGCTGCTGGTATTTATATAACCAACAGCGTTTTAAATTACTATAAAACACCAAAAAATTTTTCAAAAAAGCCTTTTAACTTGCCAATAACCGTCTGCTTTTTCAAAGCTCTATTTGCACCATTTGAAAATCTCGAAATTGGAGGTAATATTTTATCAAGATCTGTCCCTGTAGTTTTTATTCCACCGTCCCTGAACGAGTTATCTATGAATTTTTGAGTTTCATCGTGTTTTAGGTTTTCTTCTTTGATGATTGTCTCTAAATCCTGCTCTTTTTGCTGTTTAACAAACTCTTTCCAATCATTTTCGATATCACTCCCAACCGACATTTGAGA
>CAKSGG010000537.1 GCA_934454215.1 uncultured Clostridia bacterium | reverse complement strand
ATTCAAACCTGTAAAAAAGGTTTCGCGAGTATCTGGTGCAACAGAAGGATGCCTTAACTGATGATTTGCATCTATCGCTTTATCTATATCGACCTCTTTTAATTGCATCCCGGAATTTTTCACAAGGGTTTTCCCCTTATCAGTCTGGCATAGCAATAAGGAGATGCCTCTTCCTTGCTCTTTCTGCGGCAAATCGCTTCCCCACGAATCTCCAATTGTTATGTCCGCCACTCGTTCTATTGTGGCATACTGACAAGAATAGCAATTTTCGGTATAATCCAAAGATGTCAGGAATGCATATGTATACATATCTTGAACGCCTGCAGGGGTCAACGTCTTATATACTTGTCCATCGTCTTGTGACGAAAGTCCAAAGTTCGTTTTATTTCTGAACCGAATCTGTGTTAGTTTCTTTATGTCGATTCCCTTTTCCTCTAAAGCCATATTCAATATACGCGGAGACGGGCTTCCATGACAAATCAAGTCAACCGTATACAGATTATTTCTCATTTCTGATGTCAATATTGCTGTTGAATTTTTCACTGCCGCTACTTGGCAAGGTAATCCTATAAATAAGACCTTTTCCCCGTGCTTCAATTTCTCTATGACTTTGGCGTAAATTCCAATAGGATTACTCTTCACATATTTAGAACCTGCAAAATCAGTCAGTTTCTCAACCTTATTTGTAATTTCAAAGACAAATTCACCTTGCTTGAAGGCGCAGGCTGCCACATAGCCACCATTTTCCACAAAGTACTTCATCATAGCCGATGCTGCGCCACCAGAAGATGCACGACCTCTAATATTTTCAGGAGCCCACCCTTCTTTCCAATCGATAGGCTTTCTCTTCTCTGCTCCTTGGTTATTTGGACATACCTTCTCGCACATCCCGCAGTTAATGCACTTACTTTCATCAATAACCGCATTATATGCTACCATACTATCTTTGATTGTTATGGCATTTTTCTTACACTTTCCAATACAAGCCATACATCCTGTACAGGAATTTTCTCTACACACAGTTCTCATTTTCTCATACCCACAACTCTTCTTGTTTTCAATTACAAAGCTGGTTACAGTAATTTTCAAGTTTTTCCACTTCAGCTTTGTACGAAATTTTGTTAAAATCCAAACTGCTCATCAGCCTTGTATTATTCGGATTTTCAAGAAGATAGTCTATTTTGTTCGCAATCTCATTTTCATCCATTGGATCAAAGATAACATCGTGTTCCGTTACATTTAATAGTTCTAAAGCTCCGGCCACATTTGTGATAAGGACGCTACATCCACAAAGCAATGCGTCATAAACCGAAAGTGCAAAAGGCTCATAAACAGAGTTCAAAATGTACAACTCACTTTTCTGCATTTCTTCATACAGCTGTGTTTGCGGAACCAGTCCCTTGAACTCAATATTTTTGCCTTGAGGTAAATTGTTCGGATGATATAAGTGTCCATAGACTGTTAGAACTCTATCCGCCCCCAATTTTGCCATCGCCTTGGCTACGGTAATATTGTTCTTGAGCTTTCTATCTCCACC
>CAKSGG010000536.1 GCA_934454215.1 uncultured Clostridia bacterium | reverse complement strand
CCCTTGGTCATTTATCTGAAGCTATAAAATGGAAACCCTATTCAGATTTTTCAGACTCACCGTCTACTCTGCTTGTCGGAGACAAAAGAACATATGCACTGTGTGAAAAAATAATAAAGACCATGGACGAATGCTTCCGTACAAGAAAAATTCATATAGGCATGGATGAGGCATGGGGGCTCGGGCAAGGCTCCTACCTTGCAAAAAACGGATTTCGTTCAAAAACCGATATAATGTTTGAGCATTTAAACAAAATTGTGGATATAACCAAAAAATACAATATGGAACCTATGATGTGGGGGGATATGTTTGTAAGGATGTGTTCAGAAAATGAAACAGATTATTTAGAAGGTAATTTTTTTGAATTTCCCAATAATATAAAGCAAAGAATCCCCAAAGATATTCAAATTATTTATTGGGACTATTATAACCGCAAAGAGTATTACGAAAAATGGATGCCTGAATACAAAAAAATATGCAGCAATCTTGTATTTTCGGGCTGTTCGCGCAATGTAAGGACTTTTGCAAGTCACCATACAAGAACATATCTTACCTCTTATGATGCTCTTATGGCTTGTAAAAAATTCGACATTCAAAATGTCTTTGTAACAGTTTGGGGTGATGACCACAGAGAGAGCAGCCCATTCGCCGTGCTCCCCGGAATTCAATTGTTTGCCGAGCATCAGTATAATGCCGATATTTCCGAAGAAGCTGTTGCAAAACGTTTTGAGTTTTGCACCTCAGTTTCTTATAAAGCCGTAACCGACATCAGCTTATTTGACCAGATACAGGAAATAAACGGTAACAATTACTGCGTACAGTCACCAAGCAAAACATTGCTGTGGCAGAATATTTTATTGGGTCTTTTCGATGCCGGACTCGGCAATCATAAGTTAAGCTCACATTACAGCAATCTTGCCAAAACAATGAAAGAATATAATGCGAAATTCCCGCGCTATGCGTCTATGTATGAATTCTATTATAATCTGGCCGAAGTTCTCAGTATAAAGGCGGATATTGGAAAAAAAATAACAACCGCCTATCTTGCAAACGATAAACCGACTCTTAAATGCATTGCAGAAAATGACCTGCCGGAATTAGAAAAACATATGATGTCACTCCGCAATGCACATCAAGCGGATTTTTACAATACATATCACCCTATCGGGTGGGAAATACTTGACATCCGTTACGGCGGAGCTGTTATGGGAATAAAAACCGCACAAAAAAGGATTAATGACTATCTTAACAATCGCATAAATAAAATTGCAGAACTGGAAGAGCCTCGTCTTTTATACAACGGAGAAAAAGGACTGGGAAGCAGTATGAATTATAACAGAATTTGCAGTGCATCAAACTTATAAAAAGGAAGGCTGCCATTTTGAGTACATTTTGGCAGCCTCCTCATTAAGTTATAAAAACATTTCAAATGATACTGTAAGTATATATTTCTTTGCCTTACCAAAGAAGAATATCATTGCCTTTAAGCTTTTCGAGTGCCTCGGTTAAATAAAAATCTCCGTAAACAATGTGTTTGTT
>CAKSGG010000535.1 GCA_934454215.1 uncultured Clostridia bacterium | reverse complement strand
CAGACCTGGCGTCAGTAATGGAGGAATTCAACAAAATTGCCGAAAAGGAAATTGGGGCAAGGGTGGATATGACGCTTATTGACAGCGGTGCGTTCACAGAGAAAATGAATATGAAACTTGCCACAAAAGAGGATTTTGATATCTGCTTTACGGGATATGTAAACCCATACGAAACCGGCGTAAAAAATGAGTCATATTATCCTCTGACGGAGCTTATTAACGAGTATGCACCTGATTTGTGGGACAAAATTCCGGAATTCTGGTGGGACGGCGTACGCCGTAACGGCGAAATATACGCTGTGCCGAATCAGCAGGTTGCATCTACAGTACCGTCAATGGAAGTGGATAAGAAATGGATTGAAAAATATAATTTCGACATTGATTCGGTAAAAACATGGGATGACTTTGAGCCGTTCATGCAGAAAATAAAAGAAAATGAACCGAATTATTATGCAACAAGACCGTGGTCGAATTACTGGGTAAAGAATTTTGAAAAGATAACCACCGCGGTAGGAATAGATTTGCGTGAAGACGGCTTAAAAGCGATTTACGAATGGGATGCAGATGGTTATCAACATGGATTGGATAAACTCAGAGAGTGGTTTGAAAAAGGTTATTTCCGAAGCGACGTGGCATCGGTAATGGACGACAATAACGACTATTTGGCGGGAAAATATGTTGTTTTGGGCTGCGGCTGGAAACCCGGATATGAATCGTATCTTAATACAACACTCGGCGGCGACCACAAGGTTGTACAAATTGATAAACCATATGTTACAAGTGGGAATGTAACAGCAACAATGTATGCAATCAGCGCATATTCAAAACACCCGGATAAGGCAATAAAATTCATTGAACTGATGAATACAAATATTGAAGCTTACAATCTGCTGTGCTACGGCATTGAAGGTAAACATTATGAAAGATTAGACGACAATCATATCAGATTGGATAAAAACAGCGGATATTATTCAAATGCAGCATGGAAATTCGGAAATCAATTTAATGCTTACCTCTTAGAGGGTCAGGCTGATGATGTATGGGAAGAAACAAAGAAATTGAATGATGAGGCGGAAAAGAGCAGAATTATCGGTTTTGTTTTTGACAGCTCAAGAGTACAGACGGAACTTTCGCAAATGGCAACCGTCACCGGGGAATATGCAAACTATAATAACGGTTCCGTAAATTGGCGCGACAGCTTTGAAGAATATAAGAAAAAGATGATGAATGCCGGTGCGGAAAATGTACTTAAAGAGGTTCAAAGACAGCTTGATGAGTATGCCAAAACAAACAAATAAGGGAGGATATTATAATGAAATTTAAAAAGATTTTATCTGCATTTGCAGCGATTACTATGTCACTGTCCGCGTTTAATTTTTCATATGCGGAATCAACAGACAATGTTATTATTAATGAAACATTTCAGTCATATAATGACGGATATGTAGGCGGAGGCGGCGCTACGGTTGCGCTGGATAAAACAATAACTCATACTGCGGACAACACAGGTGCATTAAAGGTGAGTGCAACAAGTGCAACGC
>CAKSGG010000534.1 GCA_934454215.1 uncultured Clostridia bacterium | reverse complement strand
GATTTATGCAAATCAATGAAACACTTAAAAGTATCACTAATATTTTGTTTAGTTTTTTCACCGTATCACCTCATCAATGTGTCCAAAAATTCTGCCAGTCTTGTATATGCCGAAAATGACGGCTTATCTGATATAACAGTAATTCCGTTTGCTGTTTCCACAGTCTTTCCGAGCTGCGAAAATCCTTCTGCCGAAACATATACTATACCATCACGATTTTCCGTTTCCGCAAAATCCGCCGTCTGTTCGCCGATGACAGCTTTTGTACCGTCCACCGTTCCGCCCAAAGCTTTAACCGCCGCCTCAAACGGAACATACAGTTTTCCGTTCTTTTCAAAAGGTGTATCGGATACATTTTCGGAATATCCGTTTAACGTGTTATTTGCAAAAAATTCACCGTTTCCTGCCTTAAATACTGCTGCACTGTCAAGAATTTCAGTAATATTTTTCGGCATGCTACCCATATCTTTTTGGTCTATATCCGCAAGACCGGGTATCTTTTTAAGGATTTCCGCATCGGATTTCAGTTTATAGTTGTCATTTTTTGCATCCTCAAATCCAGGGTCAAAATATGTAAACTCATTATTTTCAATAGTTGATCCGCCATTTAAGCACGCAGCGATCCCCGGAAATGCATCAGTGAGCTGCGGCTGTTTGTCATAACAATACGCTAGCAATTTATTGTATGTAATCAAATTGTTCGAAAAATCACTGTACGGATATTGTAATTTTGTAGGGTCGTTTTTCAGTAATTCATTTGCTCTTTCTTTCCATTCAAAGCATTCCGGGTGTTTTTCAATCCATGCCTCATTCGGATTATCGCGTTCAAGACCAATTGTATAATAATATTTGGTAGAACTTTCATTTTCAAATCCTGATGATGCAACTCTTGCATTTATTCCGGACTTTAGTGCCTGACACGAATCAATTAAAATATTGTTTGTTGCTGTGGTATATGAGCCTAATGCATAAATTCCTATTGGAATATTTTCTATAATATTATGATCCATAGTCGCAGCCTCTGCACTGACATCTATGTATATACCTGCTCTCATAGGATATTTAAATCCATTAAAATTGTAATTTTTCTGCAAATCCTCTTTTCGTACATATTCCGCAGTATCATGAATGTAGTTGTAGCAAATCCGTGTGCCAATAAATGGTATATTCGCCCCATAAAGCATACCCATATCGGAGGTTTCCCTTACACCGTTTGAAAGTTCATTATACTCAACGGTCGAATCATACGCCGTAAACTGCATTAATACGCCCGGAGCGTATTCCAGCGTATTATTTCGGATGGTCACACCTCCGCCCGAAAAATATATACCCGGTGAATATGCATTTTTGATTCGGCTAAGATTTCGGAATTCGCAGTTTTCAATACTGATCCCCGAGCTTTCCAGCGTATACCAGTTGCCCGATTCGATTCTTATCGCACCGTTTCCCAAATTTTCAAACTTACAATTTTTAATATCGATATTTTTTATAGTCAGCGCCTGATTTTTATTTTCGGTTTGCGTCGGTCTGATTTCCGTTCCACGC
>CAKSGG010000533.1 GCA_934454215.1 uncultured Clostridia bacterium | reverse complement strand
GAAGGAGAACGGATCACCGAAAACGGATTTACTTATATTGTTCCCAAAGGCAGTTATTTTGTCATGGGCGACAATCGAAACAATTCGTTTGATTCGCGATATTGGGCAGAACCGTATGTTCGCAAAAGTGAAGTTAAAGCAAAAATGTAAATGCATTAATCGTAAAAAATCACCTACGGAAAATAGGTGATTTTTTTCTTATAGAACCATAAAGCTAAATACTTTATGATAGTGAATAAGCCGTCATTTTAAACGATTTTCTTTACGATATGACTTTATTATAGCATATATGACACCAAAAGTCAAGAGTTTAACGACATTTTATGATAAAAGTCACGAAAACAGTTTTCAAATATAGCTTTCGAGCTTTATTTATTGTCTAAATTATGGTCATGCAATAAAATTATAATATAGAAGTTTTTCTATAAATTATTAACAGAAAGGATTGATTTTATGCCAAAACATGGTGAAAGTACTTGGAAAAGAAAAGATGGAAGATGGGAGGCTCGATATATAAGAGACAGGGATGCTACTGGAAAAGCACAATATTCTTCAGTGTATGGAAAAACATACTCAGAAGTCAAAAAAAGAGAAATGATATTATTGATGAATTAAAATCAAATGAAAGTAAAAATATGTATCCGACAACAACATTCAGGAATATAATATTTGAATTTTTGAAAGAACATAAAACGGTTGTCAAGGAATCAACATATGTTAGATATGTAGAGATAGCAAATTCACATTTGATACAAGAAATTGGCGAACAGTCCATTACGGATTTCTCACAGGAAAATGCAGATAAATATATAATGTATCTTTTAACATACGGTAAAAAAGATGGCACAGGATTAGCAAAAAAACTGTTAAGGATATTATCTCAGTGTTGAAATTAATTATCAAGTATGCTATAAAAAGAGGATATTGCCCAAGTAACACAATAACATTTTCAATTCCCAAATTGGAAAAAAACGAAGTACAAGTTCTTGCAGTATCGCAGCGAAAAAAGTTGGAAGGCTTTGTTACTTCTCGAAATGACTCATATATGTTTGGTGTGTTTGTGTGTTTATATACAGGATTGCGAATCGGAGAAATATGCGCCTTGCAGTGGAAAGATGTTGATTTGATTAACTCCACTATTTCCGTCAACAAAACTGTGCTTCGTATAAAAAACATTACGCCCAATGCCACAACAAAAACAAGACTGATAATGAGCTCACCTAAAACAGCATCATCAAAGAGAGTTATTCCAATTCCAAGAACTCTTTCAGATATGCTTTTGAACATAAGAAAAAAATCTGTATCTGAAAATGATTATGTCTTAACTGGGATGAATTATTTTATTGAGCCGCGAAACTATTATGAACGGGCGTGTGAAGTTTTTTCTGTAAATTAGATTTTTCTATGACAAAATATCGGTTTTTAGTGGGCAGGATAGCCGAGTTTAGGCTTTCCTGCCTTAATTGTAATATAGCACGGATTTTACGCCATGTCAAGGGCGGTCTCGCAAGAAACCGTGAATTTTACCCTTGTACATGGTGGAAAATTTGT
>CAKSGG010000532.1 GCA_934454215.1 uncultured Clostridia bacterium | reverse complement strand
CGCCTGGTACGACAACGAGTACGGCTTCACCTGCAACATGATGCGTCTGCTTGCTCACATCGCCTCCGTCCGCGGCGGCCACTGAAAAATAAACCGCAGTAGTTTTTTCGTTTGCCTGTGTTTTTCAACTATTTAAGCCAAATAAAAATCTATAAATTTAGTGGATCGATACGAGAGATTTTATTTGGACCATAAATGACATAGGTATTTAAGAAGTTTACCAGACCTCTTTCCGCTTAATTTTAGAGTGGAAAGAGGTTTTTAATTATGAGAAAGATGAAAATGAGTCCATTTTTGACTTCCAAATCAAAAATGGACTCCAATCAAGCAGTTGTTATCACTCATTTGCGCAATAAACATAGCAATATTATGGTAGAATGAATGCTCTAATTCCAGAAAAACGGAAGATAGAAAGACTTTCCTTTCTTTTTCGTTATGCTATAATAAATATATTATAGTTGATTAAGGAGGCGTTAATTATGTTTGGTAGAAATTCAAATGCGGTAAAGGGTATGCAAGAAGTACAAAGAATAAAAACTTATGGCGGTACAGCTAAACTCTCTTTTAGCCAGATTATTTGCTTAATTTGCAATAGCCCCGATGCACAAAAGAATTTGAGTCCAGAAGAATTTGAAATCTTTAAAGCCATTTTTGCTTCATTTCGTAGGCAGTCAAAATGTAACACTGTCGACTATAATGGATACATTGATATGTGCGCTGTTATTATTGATGAATTTGAAAAACATTTTCCCTATTTGCTGGTTGATGGTGAACATTCAGAGAATCTTGAGCTGAGAAACCAGATAAAAATAAGGAAACTATTTGCCGATGGTGTAAAGTTCAAGGATGCTCTTGTTAGATACGAAAACGAATTTGATAGTATCCCCCTGTACAGAGATTATGACCCTATACAGAACCAAAAAGCCAAAAGCGTGTTCAATCTCATGGAACATTTTATGGCAAAAATCGTTGACGATCATTTAGGCGGAAAAGGAAATGTCAATGATTTCGGCATCCTTTCTGGTGCCGCCGATGTGATATACCTTATCATTTCATCGCGTTTAGGGGATATTGACGCTCAAGAAGAAACTGCGATCACGATGTACAATATGATTGCCTTTGCTATTTATGGATTTTCAGATGATCAAATTGATATTATAATGAAAAAAAGGAAGGAGACTGTTGCCTTATATTTTCAGAAACTACATGCAAGCCCTATAAATCAAGTTCTGGAGACCCTTTCATCGGATTTGTCTGTCGAAATTGGAGTATATTCAGAGGAGTCAATGATAAAACAGACTCTTTCTAATTACAATGATGACATGTTTAGTTTGATTTCAAAACGATTTGCGTAATCAAGAGCACATTTTTGTTTTAGCTTTGAAAAATGATAAGAGACACTGAAGGCAGAAAAAGCGTGCATTTTAAATGCTCGCAATACTTATCTGCCCGATAACCTTATCCATTGGTCAGATATTCTCGGAGGACTTCGGATGAATACGGTACTTCTCGGCAACATCGTTGCGCTCATCGGCGCGGCCATCATGGTCTCGACC
>CAKSGG010000531.1 GCA_934454215.1 uncultured Clostridia bacterium | reverse complement strand
TGTTTAACAGCACGGTTGAAAAAATATTGGTATATACGGATAGGATGGTATTTGAGTTTAAGGACGGGAGGAAAAGGGAATATGTGTCAATCTGAAATTTGTAAATAGCCAGAGGGAACTCTTAAATTGTACTTGATTAATGTGTAATTTTCATGTGCAATTTGATATAGCTTATTAATGGATTTTCAATATTTGTTGTTGTATTTTTTGTGAATTTATGTTATTATCAAGATATCACAGAGCGGTACATATGTTGTTTCGTAATGCGTGATAACAGTTTTGTAAGCTTTATCTCTGAAAGAATAGTGAAAGTATTACAAGTTGGAAGTGAGGAGCGGGAATGAAAAAGAATAATATAGAATTGTGTAAACAGGACAAAGAATATTACACTCAAATATTGGAAAAATATTACTTAATTTACACGCAATATTTGACGCCTATAATAGATAAAATGAAAAACGATTTTTTAGAAATACAAAAAGACGCAAAAAGTTGTTATGAATTATCAGATATGGCGGATTTGTTTTTTACTGCGGAAAATTCTTTGATATCCGCATGGATATGTACTGAATATCAGAAATGGCAACAATTAATTTGCTTACATATTTCCCATGAAAAATTCATGGCAGGGATTCAAATTGAAAAATGTGTTAAAGATAATGAAAAAAGGACAATAGTTTTGATACAAAGACTATTGTTCTTTTTTTGTGCCTAAAACGGCTTAACCGTGCGGTTTGTCGGCTTTGTGCGTGTCAAGGGTATGCTTGGCAGTTCTCATTTTTAGTCGTTGAACTGCTAAATACTAACACATTTGCATCTTTTTGTATACCCTTGACACAGAAACAGGGAAAGTGAACAATTCGGCGAATTTACCGATTTGTTAACACACATTCGAAGTCTTTGTCCAATATTGATTAAGGCAAAAAATCACCTCGCCTAAAATTTGGCGAGGCTGTTTGCTGTTGCTTTATCGATTTTATACGGGTATTTTTGAACCGTCTTTAAAGTAAAACTCTATTGTTTCGTCTGTATTTACTATTGCTCTGTCAAGGAAAATTACCCAAAGAGTATCATCCCATTCGGTTACCAAGTTTTTGGTTTCAGTCATTTTTCGAACATATAGCTTGATTTCATCGGCTCGTCTGAACTTATCCTCTTTTTCGGAAATCAGCTTTTCTCGCTGCTTTGCCTTTTTCTCATATTTCTTGGTGAGTTTGGTATATTCATTTATGTATTCATCTTGAGATAAAACTTCGCTTGCGTTTTTGTTGACATATTCTGAAACGGAAACTGCTATGGTTTCAAGCTCTTTTGACAGCTTTTTGAGTTTTTTATCTATTTCGCCAGTGTCGCTTACCACTTCTATTGCGATTTTACAGTTCTCGATTATTTCATCTTTATTCTCCAAAGACATATTCAATGCTTTAAGAAATTTCTCTTTTATTATTTTCTCATCAAGAGTAGGGGTAGTGCATTTATGTTCCTTTTTAAACTTTTTATTGCACTGCCATATTGTTTTCCTGTATTTATCGGTTGAGTGCCATACCTTTGAACCATAG
>CAKSGG010000530.1 GCA_934454215.1 uncultured Clostridia bacterium | reverse complement strand
CGACTGCCCGGGAAAGTAGGTCGTTGCCGGAATTTAAGAAGCGTTTGCGATAGTTTCTATCGCAGGCGCTTTTTTGTTGTTCGGTATTTTTTGTAAGATTAAATTGTTGATAGAAATTTGATTTTAAGTCCGGGGAGATATTTCCCAATCCCCTGATGGTTTTGATATAGTTTTTTGCTTATCTTCGATTATAGGCTTAAGATCCCCCCATACGGCTTGCAGCTTTGTTTTAACAGCCTTAAAAGTAAAAACTTTTTTTATTTTGGTTTCTCGTATAAGTGACAAATAAAATGCCTAAAACAACTTTTTATTAAAGATGATTAGAGAAACTTTTCGCTTGTTTTTTTATTACTGAGACAGCCGAAAATGATTTTTGCCAAACTTTTAACCATTTATAAACCGTGACTTGGGGCCGAGAGATTAAAAAGTTAATGTATCGTTGTGATTTTTAAATAGCTTTAGGCGTTAAGTCTTTTATATGGATATAAATTTATTAAATAGTATTGACAAATGTAGCTGACTGTGTTATACTGACAGTATCAGCTACAAATGTAATTGCGATTAACGAAAAATCTTATGAATTATAAGGAGGCATTTTATATGTCGAATATAAAACACACAATCACCGATTCGGAATACAGTATTATGAAAATCCTGTGGAACTCGGAACAGAAAATGACGGTTTCTGATGTTGTTAAGGCTCTTGACAAAAACGACTGGACACCGTCTACTGTTTCAACATTTTTGCAGAGATTATTAAAGAAGAATGTTGTATCCTGCGAAAAAAAGGGAAACACAAACTTGTATTATCCTATTCTTAAGCAAAATGATTATGATATGTCTGAAACGGAAAGTTTTTTATCGAAGATATATAAAGGCTCGGTTAAAAATCTTGTTGCGGCACTCTATGAGAACAAAAAACTTTCAAAAGAGGATATGTCGGAGCTGAAAGATATGTTTGATTTGGAGTGATAAATTTGTATAATATTTTCAAAACAGTGCTGATATTGAGCATGTTCGGCTTTGCGATAACAGCGCTGCTGCTGATTTTAAAGCCCGTTACCGCAAAGAGACTGCCGGCAAGGTGGCAATACTGCGTGTGGGTTGCTGTGCTAATTTCTATGGTAATTCCTGTATACAAGCTAATACCGAAAAAAGTGGTTCCAAATCTATCAATAGTGCCGAAAAATCAGACGGTGCAGACAGAAATTCAGCCGCAGGAAGAAGATAGCAATTCGGATACCGTTATAACCTATGACGCACCGATTGAATACAGGGAGGTTAATTTGTCGCCTAAAATTCAAGTACGGCTTTTTGACCTCATTGCGTATATGTGGGCCTTGGGCAGCCTCATATTTTTACTTGCCGTTATAATAAGCTATTTCGGGTTTTTGTGCCGCAAAAGAAAAAATGCAGTTAAGATTTCCGATAATAAGATTTTTGGGGAAGTAAAAAAGGAGCTTAAAATTAAAAGGCGCATCAGGCTGAAGGCGTCATCGGATATTGTCTCGCCAATGCTTGTTGGAGTATTGTTCCCGACGGTGTATATTCCCTGCCGCAACA
>CAKSGG010000529.1 GCA_934454215.1 uncultured Clostridia bacterium | reverse complement strand
GTATTACTGTAACTTTCTTCTATGTATGTTGGTTGTGGGCGTACTTTTATTTATGAGTGCGCCTGTCGCCAATAAATATTTATTTCATATTAGCATAGTGAATGATATATGCCGATATGCAATCATTATGGAAGGCATAATCATAGTTGCGGTAATCACAATCATATTGATAAAAAATCGAGGACTTAAAAATTTCATAAGCAATCGTATTTTACTATCACATATAGAAAGTAATCTTATTTCCGTAGGTGCATACATAAAACAAGATGATAAAGTATTTGTTGAACTTCCGAGAATCAAAATCAAAAAAGGCATTATAAAAATAAGCCTGAAAAATTTAAGGATTCGTACAATCATTGAAAGATATTTAGATTCATTTTCTACTGCTCTTCCTGAGCGGTACATTGTTGAGGATTATTTTATTTCACAAAACAATGCCGAAGTAATAATTGTCTATGAAGATATGAAAAATTATAGGCCTGAGCAATATGCACTTTATGATTATGTAAGTAAGATAAAATCAATGGATTTGCTATCGTTATATTTTGATAAAAAGCATATCGTATCTTTAAGAGACTATCCTCATTTTTTAATAAGCGGTCAATCGGGTAGCGGAAAATCATATCTTGCAAATCAAATAGTCGTTCAAGCAATTATTAAAGGGTATGAAGTCGTAATATTAGACCCAAAGCGTTCCTATGGCTTATATAGGGACTTTGCAGATTATAGTTATGAATTAGATGATATCGTATCAAAATTAAAATCTGTGGAATCTGAGATGTCTGAGAGGATGAAACAATTACAACCTGAGTTAGATAAAAACCCGAATGTTCTTGCGGTTGATGTAGGATTTAAACCAATGCTTGTTGTAATTGAGGAATACATATCATTGATATCTTCACTTGATAAGAAGCAAAAAGAGGAAGTCGAACGCATTGTTAAAAATCTGAGTGTGCTTGCAAGACAGAGCAACATTCATATTTTAATGGTAATGCAGGCGGCAGGCACAGAAAATATAAATGCAACTACGAGAAGCAATCTTACAAAGATTCTTTTAGGAAATGCACAATCTAATATTTTGACTGCTACTTTTGGAACTGGTGCAGACATACCAAATGTTCATAGTAAAATGAGCAAAGGTGAAGGCTTGATACAACTTGATAGAATTACAATGCTCAGAGTACCAAAGATTGATGATATAGAAAGTTTTAAGGAAGTAATCGGCTGATGTGTCGCAGACTGACATTAGCCGATAAAAAGCTAAAATAATGGTATATTTGTATATTTTAAGGTTGTAAAATCCGAGGATGCTTTATATAATATAATTTGAATAAATAGATACATTTGAGTTATCACTCCTTATCACTCCTTATCACTCCTTATCACTCCTTATCACTCCTTATCACTCCTTATCACTCAAATTTTTGTATATTGTATATCAAAAATAGTAGATAATGATGTAAGCCACAAAACACAATAATACAAGATTTCGTAGTAAAGATAAGAAGTGCTCAAAAAAGATGAGAGGATGAAAAAAATGAAAAAATTCAAAAGTCTTGCAAGCAC
>CAKSGG010000528.1 GCA_934454215.1 uncultured Clostridia bacterium | reverse complement strand
CCGTCACTTACATAAGACCATGCTGCAGGAACCTGCGTTGAAAGTCCAAGAATATTTAAGGCAGTATCTCCGCAGGGGACAATGGTCCAACCGAAGTTTCTTGCAAGGGCTTCTGCCACAAGCGAAGGAGACGGAGCAATATATTCTTTTAGAAAATCATTATATACGGGCTTATCATATATGCCTCGCATAACTCTTCTGATTACTCCGTCTTCTTCAAGTCTTGAAAGTATAACGCCTACTCTTGAATTCTCAATAACATCTGCAAAATCAACTGTAGTAAATACTGAACCGTCAGGAGAATTCATAATGCGTGTTTTTATGATATTTGCACTACTTGATACACTCATAATCCACCTCAATAGTTTGATAAAAATATTATACATCGTTTTTATCAAAAAGTCAATTTTTCGATAAAAATATTATATATTATTTTTATCATTTTAATTCAGATATGATTTACTATGTCACTCCTTGCCTTTTTTATGCTTATGCATCATCTGCCATTTGGCGCTCTTTCATTTTACGCCAGCTTAAAAATCCGTAAATGTCGTTGATGAGGAAGGCGACAAAGCAAACAACGACCGAAATATAGCGTGCATCTGTAAGGCTTGCCAAAACCCATAAAACAATCAGGACAACATCATTTGCTGCATACCCTAACGCATAAAACGGGCTTCGTCTGAAAGTAAGGTAAACAGCAACAAAACTCGTCGTAACCGAGATCGTACTCGGTATGATATTTTCCGTATGAAAGGCATCCAAAACGAAATAAAAAACGACAGTCACCACGACAGTCAATATCCACATGAACACAATTTCTTTTCTGCAAAGAGTGTTTACTTTCACCTCCGCCTTATTGCCGTTATACGGATTTTTCAGCCATGAGATAAGAGCAAATACCGCCATCGGCATGGTCATTCCGAGATAGGTGAGCATTTCGCCGTAATATGAGAAAGTAAATGAAATAACCCCGTACAGTAAGCTGAAAATAATCATTAAAAATTGTCCGAACGGATTTCCTTTCGCATTAAAGATCAGTGATGTAACGCCGATCAACGACGCTGTCAGCGTCAGATAGTTTTCCCGGTCAAACACGCAGAATGATACCGCGATAAGGATCACGGACGAACACCAAAGCAAAAGTTCACCCTTTGAAAAATAGCTGATAAGTTTTTTTACACTTTTCATCAGAAAACCTCCAAAAAAACAAGCATCCGCATGCACATCTTCTAAGACCTAACGATGTGCAGACGAATGCTCTGCATTCTACTACTCGGTAGCAGTAATATCAATATAAAACTATCTCTTAACCCTTTACTGAGAACAAAAAGTAATGCAATATAACTCGAAAATAATTTATCATTACAGAAATCCTCAGTAACAAGTTTATTTAATTATACATTATTTCAATCAATTTGTCAAGTTTTTTATATAATCCGGATTATTCTTTCTGAAGCTTAATTTGCGGCATTGATGATCAAACCGCAAAAAACTAAATCAACGCTTTGTATATTGCCGCAATGTCATCTCCGCTGACATTTTTGCGTGTATTCGCCGGACTGCCG
>CAKSGG010000527.1 GCA_934454215.1 uncultured Clostridia bacterium | reverse complement strand
TTGTTCCCGACGGTCTTTATATCCACACTTATATCAATAACATCCTCCGTGTAATCGGAAAGCGAATAATTAAACCATGGAGAACTATTTTTTGCCACTATTTTACAAACGGGTTCGCCATCGTCTGTTATGTCCTCAGCAGTGTTTTCGCTTGTTCCGTTCACCTCTTTAAAGTCGACGGTTTTTGTGCTGACAGGCGTGATTACGTCATTTTCGAATTTGTACAGATATATATTTCCGTTGAAAAGTGTACTTCCGCCCACTCTGACAATAAGTGAGTTTTTCCCGATTTTTCCGTTGCTTGTGTCAACAGTTATCTTGCCGTTTGTATCTTTTGTTACCGTTACTCCAGCGCCGTTAAGTTCCGCTGTTACCGCTCCATTATCTGTATTGCTTATATAAAAGTTTAAATCAGATATATCGTATGCATACCCGGGTACAAGACCTGTGACCGCGGCATCGGCAGCATATACTGCCGGCAAAGCCGATATAAGCATTGCCATAAGAACCAAATACGTAACTGTCTTTTTTATTTTTTTCATACAAAACATCTCCTTTTAATTTTGGCGAGCTGCCTCGCCGTTTTTTACATATGGTTTTAAATTTTTATCCCATATAAAAAGCTTTACTTTGTCAACATTAAAATTATTGCCAATCGCAACCTTTGAGCTTACGCAGGTCTGTGGCGGTACTTCAAGGGCTGTCAAACTGCTGTCAAGCAGTTTATTGCCTACCATCTCCGAAAGAAAGGCGTTTACAAAAATACTGTTCTCAGAAAAATTGTAGACGGTAAAGCCCGTAAAATCCGTTTTTCCCTTAAGCGAAAATGTCGGACAGCCGTTCTTATAAAAATATATTTTTTCAATCTCGCAATTCTTCCCCGAATACACCCTTATGTTATCTATCAACGCCTTTGCATCGCTTAACAAAAAACTAAATATACATTCTTTCGTAAAAATTATATCAATTTCGGGAATTACTTCAATATTGTTTACAAAAAGCTGTACGGTTTTTCCGTTATAGATTACAAGTCTTACGGTGTACCAGTCCAAAATAAAGTTCTGTGCGGCTTTTATATAATCATCGCCGTTAAAGATATAAAAACCATCTTCATTAATAAGAAGCAGGTTGTAGTCCTGTTGCTTACTGCAAAGCTTTAAAACTGTGCTTAACTCTGTCGGTGGAATTTGTAAAAAAATATCAAACTCTATGATTTTAATATTGTCTTCAAGGTAAATTGTATCAGTCATTATTTTATTATAATTTTCTGTGAGGAAGACGGCGTTTGTCATCCTTCCGAATTTATCATAAACAAATACGTTCTCTTGCGAACCGTCTTCAAAATCATTGATATAATCGTATGCTTCCGCAGCATTGCCCACCATTACAAGAATTAACGCGACCGCAATCATTGCTCTTTTCATGGCAGCACCGCCTTAACCTTTTACAGAGCCTATCATAACACCTTTAACAAAATACTTTTGAATAAACGGGTATATGCAAAGCACCGGAACTGTGGATACCACCATTGTTGCATATTTAATCGTTTCCGCCACCGCGTCCGCACTGTCGACCTCCGCAC
>CAKSGG010000526.1 GCA_934454215.1 uncultured Clostridia bacterium | reverse complement strand
TTTAATGTCTCCGTATCGGGAATCGTCTCTCCGTTTTCCCAACGAGATACCGCCTGTCTTGTGACCATGACCTTGGTGGCTAATTCGTCTTGGGATAAACCTCTTTTTTTGCGGAATTCTAAAATAATGTCCTCGTGCACCTCCCTTGGGGATATGATAGCAGAAATGGAGATGGCGGGAAAGCAACTTGGGGTTTCCTTAAGAAACAAGAAATAAATATACAATAAACTCCAACTAATACTCAAAATATATTTTACAAATTCCAAGATTTTTGTCCTTAAACTATCCAATAAGAAAATGTTCCAATTCTTTCTTTTATTATCATTTTTAAACATATTGCATGTAGTCTGTATCTTATATTAATCAGAAATATCTTTAAAGATATCTGCATAATTAACAAATTTTAAATTTTTCCATTCATCCGTTTCTACATCAATCCCTCTATTAAAATTATGCTTAGAACTTTTAATATAATTTCTTGTATATAATTTTTCATTATTATCTAATAAATCTGTATCACAGGTGTATCCAATAATGTATGCTTCAATCATAGAATAATCATTATGCGCAAATTCCTTGCAAACCCAATCTACATATTTCATAACTTGAAGAATAGTGTCTTCATTTACCTTTCTAGATTTCAATTCCATTACCACATATTTAGATATAACCCCATCTTTTTCATAACCTTTTATATAACGATATCCAAATATATCCATACAATCTACATATTCTGATGGTTTTGCTGGCGATGCTGGATATTGTCTTGAAATAAAATCCCAATATCCTAAAAGTCTATTATCCCTTTTAACATAATCTAAAATAAGACCTTCAATATAAGTTTCTGAAGAAACTCTATTTGGATTTCTTACAAATCTAGCTCCTTCTAAAAAAATTTCTGCCGCATCCAATATGTATTTCTTTTTATCTAATAGTACCTTCTCTTTAACATCATTAAATACCCTTTCTTGATTTTCTTCACTATAATGCTTATGAATATTAAATTCGCCTAAATCTAACTCATTTTTTTGAATAATCAATGTCTTTAAAGCCTTATTTTCTATATCGTCTAATTTTATAAAAGATCTTTGATGAAAAAATCTTAACATTCTAAAAGCACCTGGATTAGACAGTAATACCTCATCCATATCTACACCATTTTTAAAAAAATAAGGCATCGATTTAAACAAACAAAAATACGGAAACTTCTTATTAGCATCAAAATCATACGGACTACCATTAATATTTTTGAAAACACAATTTTCCTCTATGCCAACTATTTCTCCAATGCCATAAATACAACGATTAAAGAAAAAATAAATATTATCTCCTGGTCTCATTCCCAAAAAATCTGCTCTTGTTCCCAAAAAGCCACCACCACTCATCTCTTGAATATATGTTGCATACATCCCATTTTTTACACATCTCTCCAATGAATGTTCTTTTAATTTGTATTCTTTTGCTTTTTTATTTCCTTTAAAAGAATCTAAGGTTCCATCATCGATTGCTCCTAACGTCATTATGTATCCTGCCATTATCTACTCTCCTTTCTATACAATTTTTTCTATTATCTATCCAAAACAATAT
>CAKSGG010000525.1 GCA_934454215.1 uncultured Clostridia bacterium | reverse complement strand
AACCGTTGTAAACGAGGACGAAGAAACAGACGATATTGACAGTGAATAAATCCGAACACAAATTTTCTTATATTTCGTCAATAGACAAAGGGGGTGATTTATGATAAAATTAAAATGAAAGGGGGAATTTGATAATGTCAGTAGTAGGTAAAAATAGAAAACTGTTTAGCTATAACAACAAAGATAAATCAAATTTGCATTTTGATAAAAAAGATTTTGATAAAACTAATTCATATAATAGCAGTTTTAACAGATGTTCGTTTAATGGCACATCATTACGTGGAGCAAAACTGAAATTTTGTAGTTTTAAGCACGCTATATTTGAAAAAACGGAGTTTGTAGGTACAAATTTAAGAGGAAGTAATTTTGAAGGAGCAACTTTTAATAGAGCAATTTTTAATGGTGCAAATTTAGAGAACGCCAACTTTATGAATGCCACTTTTAAGGATGTTATTTTTATAAACACCAATATTAGAAAAGCGAAAAATTTTCCCATAGATAAAAATAATATTATAGTGTACAACTCTATGCCGCCAAATGACAATTATTCAGAAAAGTTAATCAATATTGTTGACAAATTACGAGAAAATGAATTTATAAACAAATCTCATACACTTCATCTTAAAGGAAATAAATTAAATACAATTTATATTGATTTGCTTGTTAATGAATTTTCAGAGGAAAAGCTGATACAATACTTGCCTCAATTATCGCATTTGATTATAAAACCATTTTTCACATTAAGCTATATTGAAAACATCTTGACTAAACTTTGTAATGATGATACAATATAATTGCCCGGCGCTACGGTTGAGAAATCCAAAATTAACGAACATTGTCTACGGACAGATTGCGGGTTAAATGTGTTCAATATGTTAATGGAGGTGTTGCCAATGGCATCAGATTGTTTTACTTGTATATATTTTTTACTTTTTGTTGTAAATTGTATTAGGTCAATTATTTCTCAACACACCGTAGTCGTATAATAATAAAAATAATTATTTTAACAGCACTCATTAACTTGGGTGCTGTTTTTGCGTTCAAAGGAGGATTTTAATTTGAAACTGATTATAGCGGAAAAACCGTCGGTTGCCCTTGCAATCGCAAAAGCGCTTAATATCAAGGGCAGCCGTGACGGATATATCGAAAACGGCGAATATATCATATCTTGGTGCGTCGGGCATTTGGCAGCGGCAGCGTTTCCGGAGGAATACGACGCAAAATATTCAAAGTGGAACTATGCGGATTTGCCTATCATTCCCGATAACTTCAAGTACAAGATTTACGGTGATAAGCAAAAGCAGTTTAAGGTAGTCAAAGACCTTATGTGCAGAAAAGATGTGAGTGCTGTTATTAACGCCTGCGACGCAGGGCGTGAGGGCGAACTGATTTTCCGTCTTGTCTACAATATGGCAAACTGCAAAAAACCTATCAAAAGACTTTGGATTTCGTCAATGGAAAATGCGGCAATTCGTGAGGGCTTTGAAAACTTAAAGGACGGCAGCGAGTATGACAATTTATATTATTCCGCACTTTGCAGAATGTGGGCGGATTGGATAGTCGGTATCAATGCAACAAGGCTGTTTTCAATTCTCTA
>CAKSGG010000524.1 GCA_934454215.1 uncultured Clostridia bacterium | reverse complement strand
CACACCGCTGTTAAATGACATAGAACCTTTATCATATTTAAAACGTACTTCCTTGTTCCTTGCCATATCTACCACATAGTTGTCATACTCGAAGAATATCGCAGCAACGCATTTGTTCCCGTTCATGACAAACTTTGCCGTGCCTGTTTTGGCAATGTTGGCGTCGGTTACGGCATATGCCGGCATACCGTTAAGAATAACAGCCGCATTTGAATCCATTGTAATCCATTTTGTTTTGTTATCCTTTTCATATCCCAGTTTGCCGTAACTGTATGACAAATCCCGATAGCTTACTTCTATATTTTTATAATCCCGTCCGCCGCGGATATAAACTATCTCGTCCGAATCATCATCTCTGTACCAGAATTCCGTCTGCATTCCGAAAAATTCTTCTGCGTCGCCGTTTGTATCAACATAGCTGTTTCCCGAGATCTCCACACGGTCATTATCCATTTCCACCGCCGTGCCGTTAAGGTTCAATCCGTCAATTTTGTTGACTACGCCTTCGCCTTTTAAGAGCTTTAAATACTTATTTATTATGGTTTGTCCGGAATCTTTTGCGTAATCGGTCGGCGATGTTTTTACTATCATAGGTGCATAAAGTGCATCATACAGCATCGGCGTCAGCTGCTTTACGGTAATTTCGTTGTCCGACAAAAATGTTTTTATGCCGCTCCCACGCGCTGCAGATTCCAGTCCCTGTTCCTTTATTATGTCACTGTAACCCATGACATTTAAAATTGCATTCGTCGCCTCCGTCCCGGTGATGTTATCATCAGGCCGAAAAGCGTCATCAGCTGCGTCCATATAACCCATATTGTACGCATAGTCAATCGCACCTGCAGCGTAATAACTGCTGCTGATATCGAAAAACGCACCCTTGCTGTAATTTTCATTTACTTCCGCATCATTTACAAGTTTCGTAAGCATTATTGCAAATGCAGCACGGCTGACCGTTGCCGTATCTTCATAATTCGTATCATAAATTCCTATTCCCGCCAAAAACTCCGTTTTCTCTGAAATAAATGTATTTTCTGCCGCAAATACATTTATACATGGGATTAAATTTATGAACATCGCAAGCAGCAAAACGCCGATTAAAGGTCTTTTATTTCTCATGTATCATACCTCACTTTACTAAATCCATAATGCGCTTTAAAATAACAACTGCCTCGGCGCGCGTACATTCATCTGCCGCACATAAACTGCTTTCGCTTTTGCCGCTCAGAATTCCAAGAGTGACCGCCTGCCCAACATATGTCTTTGCCCATGCGGAAACAGTATCCGCATCGGAAAATGTATTTAAGTCGTCTGCATTAATGTTATTTACATCTTTCTTGACTTTGTACAATTCTACAGCTGTTTTTGCTATTTCTTCACGAGTAATATTTTTTGCCGGCATAAACATTCCGTCACTTCCCACCATGATATTATTGTCGCTCAAAGCTTTCAAAAACAGACTGAAGTAATCATTTTCCGTAACGTCATTATATTGATTGGCATATGTGTACTTATTTTCACTGAAAAAGGCTCTCCCGACAAGTGCACACCATTGTCCGCGCGTCAGCATATCATTCGGTGCAAAATTGTCGCCGTAAC
>CAKSGG010000523.1 GCA_934454215.1 uncultured Clostridia bacterium | reverse complement strand
GTATAGGAGGTATAGTCGCTTTTATCGGAGCAATAAAATTTGCATTATCAATAAAAAGTGAAGATGCAAAAGAACAATTACAAGCGGTACTTGTTATGATTTCAGGGTTCATGATTGTTTCGGCAATACGCAACTTGTCAATATTTAGTATTCCAAATACAGGATTAATCAGTCCGGACGTTGCTGCAAACCTTGAATTCCGTTCTATATTGAGTTTTATTGGAAAATGGACTCGCAGAGTTGGTTCATTAGCTCTATTGATTGGTTCGCTAATGTTTGGTTTTTCAGTTAAGGACAATAATGCTAATGGTAAAGTTAATTCACTTAAAACTATATCGGCAGGCGGAATTACAATTGCAGTATCTGCTATACTTCCGACATTTGCAAATATGTAACTATGTAACAAGGAGGAAATGAATTTGCTTAAAAGAGCATTAAATTATAGAAAGCGATTTTATTATTTAGCTATTATATTCGGATTAATCTGCATTGTTTCAACACCCACCATAGTTCATGCTGATATTTTTGGATTTGAAGTACAAGATGTTTATGTTAGAATAACATCTAATGTAAAAGAAACTAATTCATTGTTAAAGAAAGCTTTTGAATTTGCTCAAACATCACCATATGATGTTATAAATGGTATTTCTGGTACAGCACAGGGAGATATTGCAACTAATATCAGAAATGCCTCAAAAAGTACTGCTTTAGCTGTTGCAACACTTTTACTCATGGTTGATTTTTTTAGAAAATCAGTATCATTTGAGTGGTCGTCCAAATGGGAAAATGTACTTATATTTTTGATAAAAATCATTGCTATAAAACAAGTAGTACAGAATGCAGATGTTATTATAAGTCATATCTATGCAGGATTTCAATATATTAATAATGTTGCTACAGGTAACTCTCCGAATTTTTTGCCATGTGATAATGTTAAGGATTATTATGTTGACATAAAGCAAAGCTTAGTAGAACAAGCAAAAAAAGGTTGGTGGGACTATTGGTATGACAAAGGGGCAGGAGAAAATTATAATCATTATGTATATCCTATATCTGAAGATGCCATAAGAATGTTTTATCCTGATGCAGTATTTCCATCAAATACAGATTTAGGAGATAATAAATTTCCAGAACCTACTACTACAATGATGTTTATGCCAACATTAGAAATAGCATTTAATGAAATTTATTTTTACATTATGAAAGCAATAGCAATTATCATTTTTGTAATAGTGATAGGACGTGTCTTTGAATTATCTGTATATACAATATTTGCACCATTGCCACTTGCGACTTTTGCATCAGATACTACCCATGATGTAGCTAAAAATTTTATCAAGAACTACATTGCAACAGTTTTACAGATAGCAGTAATTGCTATAATGTTTATTGCATATGTTGCAATTAATAAATATTTTACAGATAATAGTTATACGATAAAATTAATACAATTTGTTGAATTGATAGCATTAGGTTTAGGAGTTATAAAAAGTGGAGCATGGTCTAAAAAAGTATGTGGATTAGGATAATTTTCTTTTTTCAGAAAAGTAATGAAAGGATTTAAAATATGATTGAAGTTAAAATTCCAGCAGAAATACAGGATTA
>CAKSGG010000522.1 GCA_934454215.1 uncultured Clostridia bacterium | reverse complement strand
AAGTGGCAACTAAAACAAAAGATATTGAATGTCTTACAGAGCAAGATGTAAACAAAATACTTGAACTGGCAAAAAACCCAGATATAATATACGGTGACACAAATTCATATATTTATGAAGTTATTTTTTTGATCTACACAGGGCTGAGAATTGGTGAGGCTTGCGCATTAAAGTGGAAAGATATTGATTTAAAAAATAAAAAACTGACAGTTACATCTTCGGTCTCAATTGTACAAGTTGATG
Source organism: uncultured Clostridia bacterium (assembly GCA_934454215.1). Lineage (GTDB taxonomy): Bacteria > Bacillota > Clostridia > UBA1381 > UBA1381 > Ornithomonoglobus_A. The sequence goes on along the minus strand of CAKSGG010000522.1, from coordinate 1,363 downwards.
ATGGCGACAAAAAAACCAAAGAAGTCATATCTACACCTAAAACAAATAAAGGCAAAAGAACAGTCTATTTGACACAGCAAGCAGTAAATGCTTTAAACAAAATTCGCGAAAAAAACAATCAGTATTTGAAGCCAGAAGATAGAGTGTTTATAACTGCTGTTGGAACGCCATTAAACCGAAGAAATTTGCGAAGATCTTTAAATTCCATTCAAAAACAGGTTAATACTTCGATACAAAATAGCGGGCTTCATGTATTAAGGCATACATTCGCTACATTAGCAATTGCGAAAAAAATAGATTTAAAAACCATTGCTCAAATGCTTGGTCATGCCAAAGTAAGTACAACTTATAACATATATGTTCACTTTATTGAGAATAATGCTATTAAAGAATTGTCTGCATTAGATAATTTATAAAAATGCAAAAAAATAGGGAACAGCCCTTATGAATTAACATAAGAGTTGTTCCCTAAAATTCTATTCACTTATTATTTATAAATTTTCAACTGCTGTCCTGCAAAAATTTTATTAGGATTATTTATTCCATTATCTGCTGCTATCTTTTTATAGTTAGTACTAAATTTAGAAGCAATGCCCGACAAAGTATCTCCTCGCTTTACCGTATATGTTACATATGAAGGTTTAACAGGCTTTGCCGAAGTTACCAATCCGTTTACAATATTTTGAATGACATTATAATCATATCCCGCCTGAGTTAATCGCGTTTTACGCTCATTCCCATTTCCCCACTTGCCAGACATTACCTCTTTGGCAATTTCATCATTACTCTTAAGTACGGGCTTTGGAGTAGCCAACTTATTTACAATTGCTTGGACTGCATTATAATCATACCCTGCGGCGGTAAGGCGGTTTTTACGGTCTGCGCCGTTGCCCCATTTGCCCGCTATAACCTCGCGCGCAATTTCTTCATTGGATTTTTTCACCGGGGCTGTGGGATTCGGAGCGGGCACGGGCTTCGGCTGCTCTGCGGCGAATATGCTGTTATACATAATGTTCATATCCACATTGCCGTCAATTCCGTCCACGCTGCCCTTTGAGGTGTGCTGCCATATATCATAGGTGCGGTTGAAATTATTTACCTTGTCTCCGTACTCGGCTACCCACTTGCTGATACTGTCGTACCATTTGTCGGTCATCTTCTCGTTCCAAAACGCCGAGCGGCTTGAGTATATGCCCATTTTATAGCCGAGGACATTAAGCTGCGCGTTATACTCTTGCATAATGCCGAGCAATTCGGCATTTGAAATTTTGCGCCAGTCAAGACCTCTTGTATTTTCTACGTCTATGTATACGGGCGCGTTTATCTTTTTGCCGTTAAGCAGTCTTTTTATATGCGCAATTTC
>CAKSGG010000521.1 GCA_934454215.1 uncultured Clostridia bacterium | reverse complement strand
AGCCTACAGAGGACAGACTTTTCAGAAATCCACGTACTGAGGCAATTTTTGCAAAAGCATGGAACTTCTCCGGAAACTGTGGTGTATTGGGTGTATTTAACACTAATGACGGCGAAATTGAAATTAAAGACAGTTTTTCAATAAATGATATTAAATATATTGACGGCGAAAAATTTCTTCTTTATAATTGGAAAAATAATAATGCTGTAATTTGCAAAAAAGATGATATTCACACCGCTGCACTAAAGCCATATGATGCGGAGCTGTATCTTGCAGCACCGTTTAAAAGCGGAGTTGCAGTTTTGGGTAATGTGGATAAATACATTTCTCCGGCGTGCATAGAGTCGGAAATCGTTACAGACGGAATACATAACATTGTTCTTTATGAGGGCGGTTTGTTTGCATTTGCGGCAGAGAGCGATACAGAAGTATATGTTAACAGCCGCAAGGCGGAAATAACTGACTGCGGAACATATAAAACAGTGGATTGCACAGGCAATAAAAAGACTATAATTCAGATTGTTGTAAAGCAGGGGTGAGACAGTGGCGGAAAAAAAGAATTTTGCTTGTTTCGGAGACAGCATTACAAGCGACGAGGTCAGCGGAATAGGAACAACAGCAGCAGGCGTTCTCGGTATGAATTTGATTGGGAATTTTGCACATGGAAATGCGACTTGCTCCGATTGGTATAACAGCGATAAAAGGCTTACGGCTGTAAATTTTGATATTGTTCCCAATCAATGGCACCCGGATAATGTTCTTTCAAATCAAGTATTAAAATTGTTAAGAGATACGACACCTGCAGGAAAGCCGGTTTGCTGGACACACCCGGAATGCGGAGAATTTTCGGTAAATGCTTGCGGCACGGGCAGCATCAAGAGTAAGCCCGATGTGATTTACATAGCAATCGGTGCAAATGACGGAAAAGAGGAACAGGGCAACGCTACACCGATATTTGATAACTGTGATGAAGTGTTCCGACAAAAATATTCGGAATTAACCAAAAGGGGAATAGCGTCCGCACTTCGCTGGGCAATTGAAACCTTACAATGTTCATTTGAGGATTGCTTTATATTCGTTGCGTCACCATTGCAGGCAAATTCGCCGTGGGAGCCGTCGGCATTCAAGTATGCACCGCTATATCAAAAACGCTCAATAATAAAAAAAGTCTGCGAATATTGCAGCGTGTATTTCATTGATTCCTTTGCACAGTCGGGTTTTTCGCAAATGCGTGTTAAAACATACGGGGACGAGTGCGGTGTGCATCCCATAGGAAAGGAAAAGAAACGCCTGGCGGAATTTATTGCACACAAGATAGAAATGGAGTTATATTAATGCAGGAAGTTGTTATAAAAAAGCAGCACCCTTCGCCGGACAAATTTCGCACGAAGTGGCTAAGCTTAAACGGTGAGTGGGAGTTTTCCTTTGACGAACCGATATTTGATAAAACAATCAATATACCGTTTTCGTGGACGTGTCCTTTGTCCGGCATAAATGAGCCGGACAGAAAAGGCATGGCATACTACAGGCGTAAAATAAGCTATGATTGCGGTAAAAACAGGTTATTTATAATTTTTGGCGGTGTTGACTACAGCTGCAAGGTATGGAT
>CAKSGG010000520.1 GCA_934454215.1 uncultured Clostridia bacterium | reverse complement strand
TTCTTGATAAGACAAAAAATAACTATGATGATATTGCGGAGTTTTATAAGGATATATCAAAACGAATATCGGAAGGAAAAAACTATATATACTACAGTTCGGAATTAAAGAGTCTGATAAATTTGAGAATTAGTGAGATTTCGGCGGAAAACAGTGAAACTGTGAAAAAACTAATTGTAGCGGCGGCGGGTGAAAATGCAAGTCTGAATGCTTATGATTATACTTCAATGGTGAAGGCATATATTGAAAATAATTTTGATAAGGATATTTCACTTTCGGACATAGCCGGACATATAAGAATATCAGAATCTTGGTGCAGCAGGCAGTTTAAAAAGGAAACCGGGAAAGGAATAGTTGAATATCTGAATGATGTGAGAATTAACAGGGCAACCGGACTGCTTAAAAATACAGATTATACAATCAAGGAAATTTATACAGCGGTCGGATATAAGAGTCAAAATCATTTTTGCACTATGTTCAAAAAACATACGGGACATTCACCGCAGGAATACAGAAGAATGTTGAAAAAGAATGAGTAGCAGGCTATAAGCGATGTTTTCGCAGCAGACATATTTCCGATGTTTATATGTGTCCGAACTGTGCGGCTTTTTTGCCGACATCGGAAATTATTTTATAGTATAAAAGGGTGTGGAAGTTTTGGCGTTTGAAAATATAAAGACTGTATCAAAAATGCTCAGAAAATACGGAAGAAAGAGCATATTTTCAAAGGGTTTTATGAGTATGGGATTTGCTGTTTTTATGTTGATTATGCTTACGGTCTGTTTTGTTTATTTATACTCCTGCAATACAAAAGATGCGGCAAATACTGAAAGTTATGCCCGTGAACTCTATTCTGTGAGAAACAGATTTGACAGCGTATGCGGACTTTTGAACGAGAAAAATGCTGCTATATGCAAAAATACAGATATTTTGGCATATTTGAGTGGTGGAGACAGTGAAAAAAAAGTTCAGGATTTTTTGTCAAGCGAAAGACTGAGTTCGGGTTTCCTGAGCTCTGTTTATTTGTATGATCCTCAAAGGGGACATATTATATCAACTTCAAGGCTGTATAAGAGCGGAAGTGTAGAGGAGTTTGCAGATACGTCATGGCGTGTTTTGTATAAAAAAGGAATAGATTTTTCTTACCGGGAGTATCCTGAGGTTGGAATAATCGCAAAAGTGTTTTCGTTTATAAGAAAAATTAAATGCGATAACGGCAATGAAGCAATTTTGATTTATAATGTTGACTACTCGAAACTGAATTTTGACTCAAATTTGCTGAAAAAATCAAGGCTGTATTTTATTGATCGAAGTGATAATATTTTGTACAGCTCCGACCTTCAGTATTTAGGGGACAAAGTGGAAAATGCCGAAGCTGCAATACCGCAGTATGACAAAAATGGGGTATATGTGACAGAGTATAAAATGGCAAAAAACATATACATATATGTCAGTATGAAAAGCAGAGATGTTGGTTTAATGCTTGTTTCGGACAGAAAATGGACAGAGGGAATACCTGCATTTATTTTACTTTTAGCAATTTTACTTGCACTTTTAGTAACTGCTTATGCCATATATAAAATAATATGATGAGTTTTCTCATCATTTTTGGTA
>CAKSGG010000519.1 GCA_934454215.1 uncultured Clostridia bacterium | reverse complement strand
ATATATAACGGCGAAACATGTATGTCCTTGGGTGTTTTGGTTGAAAAAAATAAGCAGACTCTTTATATAGACCCGGATAAAGTGCAAGTGATATTGGATGGCAATAATGTTGATAAGTCGGAAATAAAAAAAGGTATGCTTATACGTTTCGGAATTAACGGCAGAGGGTTTACGGATAATTTAAATTTAAAAATGCTTACAGAAGATTACGAAGAGTTTACTTCAGGAAAGAATTGGTATGGAGAATGGGACTGCGGAAGGGTTTATCACAAAACATCGACACATTTCTTCTATTATATAAACGGTCAGATGTATTTTAATCGTAATGGCGGGACTGTGTATGTTATAAATACAAATACATGGGATGTAAGAGTAGGTTCGATGGCTGATGTTAAAACAACTAAAGCAGATGGAAAAGGCTCAAAATTCATGACAAGGGTAAGAAATGGCGCAGATAAAGAGGTGTTTATACTTGAAAATGAATAAAGTAATTTCAGAATGCTATCGGAGGTATTAAAATGAAAGAAATTAAAAAAGTGTTGCTCGTTTTGCTGGTGACTGCAATGTCGCTGCAAACCTTCGGCTACTGTTTTGAGGATGAAGAAATCGGCGAAGAAACTGAAATGAATATAAGCCTCATGGCACAGAATTTTTCACCGGGAACGAGCGGCGAATATGGCTTTACCGGCACCGCGGGTGAGGTGTTTGCGGAAGCAAACGGCGCGGCAAACGGACCGTGGGTTTTTACTACGAAAAACACAAGTTCAACAGGCAAACACAGCGCAACATATGCGGAAGATCCGAAGGACGCGGCAAACAGTGTTTTGAAGCTGCATTATGCGAATAAAAAACCGGAAACTATATTTAAAGCTCTTTTTGCGGCTGACATTAAAAATGCTTTTTTGGGAGATACGGAAATGTCATTTAAAGCAATGCTCTCAAATGTTAGTCCGGATAAGCTGAGAGAATTTATTATTAAAACAGATGTGTTTTATGAGGATGGAAGTAAAAAGGAAATAAATGTACTTAAATTCTCGGGCGGAAGTATTTCATATGATGATGACTTAGGCGCTGCGCTTGCCTCATATGATGCGTCGGGAAAAGAAATAAGGCTTTCACATGCTTATAAAACAAATGAATGGAACAACCTTACCATTCAATATATAAATGAAAAAAACAAACTTGTCGTATTGCGGACAGAAGATGATAAACAGGTGACAATATGCGAAGTCGACCTCGGTAACAAAGCGGCAGGTGTAGGAAGCTTTTCTATATATTCAAATTCTTTTTATGAAGAAAATTTTTATTTGGATGACTTTTCATATAAAGTAGCAGAGCCCAAAGCGATATGTGTGCTTGATGAGGAAAATTGTATAAAAAGTACGGATGCTTACGATATCATGTTTAAAACCAACGGATATGCGTCAGGCCGTACAATATCATCGGCAGTATTGACCTTAAACGGCAGCGAAGTAGATAAGTCAAAGTATACAATAAGCACACTCGGTAGTATTGGATTTGGTATTAGCGGTGTACGTGATATTGTAATAAACTTTAACAGTCAGGGCGATTTTGAAAGGGGTATGTATTCGCTTAATACGGACGGTGTACAAG
>CAKSGG010000518.1 GCA_934454215.1 uncultured Clostridia bacterium | reverse complement strand
ATGTTAAACAATTTGAGTATGACTATAATCAGATGGATAAATCTGAGCGTGGCTACGCTAGATTACTAAGCATTTATAGAAGAATCAATATAGATTTCCTTGATAATATAAGCGACCCTGTTACATTGAGGTTCTACCCTATGATTGATGAAATTGAAAACTTTAAAATTTTTGATAATCTTTTTGAAAAATACTATCCATTATTTGAGCCTAACGCTACTAAAAAAATTAAAGAGTATTTTTATAAAAGGTCTAAAGTTCTGGTTTTAAAACTTTGGATGTCAGGATATGGAATACTACCTAACTTAACTGATAAACATGTTGATGATACATTTCTAGATGAAATATATAAATTTACTAGAGAAAATGATATAGCAGACCTAACAAAGTTCCTAAGATTTATTAGCTTTGTTCTATCTAAAGAAGAAAAATCTCCTGTAAGCAAACAAATTGTTCTTACTTCTGAACCTAAAGATATATTTGATAGAGAAATGGTTAAATGGGATAAGGTACAAAACGAAAAAAATAAAGATTTATTAAATAAATTAAAAGATTTTTCTATAAATCATTACTACAAAAGAACATCTGGCCGTATGCTTCATGAATATACTGACAATGAGGGTAATTTACAAAGAGAGACATATGAAAAAATATCAATGGGTAGTTTTGTGAATTATTCAATTAGCTTGAGAAATGTACTTAAAGAACTAGAAAATATCGAAGTTTATACAATAGAAGATGCTCTAGAATATGGTATTTTAGACGTATTATCAAATACAAAAGATATCTATGAAGAAACAAAGTATGGAAATATGAAAGTAGTTATAAAAGCATTTGTAGAAATTTATATAAAAGATAATAATTTAAACCTAAACATAAATAAGATTGTCCCTCCTGCTCTTGGAAGAAAAGACAGTAGTTATGGACAAGTTTTAAATGTATCAGATGTAGTTGATTTAATAAAGGAACTCTCAGATGATGATTCTCCCTTTTATGAAAATATAACTCTTTCAGATTACAGATGTAGATACATGTGCTTAATTATGCTTTCTACTGGTCAGCGTTTATCTGAAGTTATATGTTTAGGATATGACTGTATCACTAAAAATAAAAATGGAGATTTATTTATAGATTTTCATAAAACCAAAACTGGAAGTGGTAATCTAGTACCAGCAGCATCTGATGTCTTAAATTATGTTGAGAAGTTAAGAGCGGTAGCTCCACAAGATGAATTAGAGTTCTCTACAGATAAATACCCTAAATTAGATAATCTAAAAATAAGGAGACTTGTAGCTAATAAATTTAATGATGGTCCTATTGCTCCTAAAACTGTAACAGACTTTTTAGAAAGACTTCAAAAGTACTTATGGAAAGAAGATTTTGAGAAAAAGGATAAGATATTTACATCACATGATTTTAGACGTATGAAAGCTACTTACATGTCATGGTCTGGTCAGAGTGAGGGTTCAATAGCTAGGCAATTAGGCCAGTCTAATGTTAAATCTCAATTACCATACTTGCAAACTAAGCCAGTTGAACATCAAGAAACATTTGCAAATATGTACCAAGAAGGTATGTATAGTGAATTATATAAAATCGATGAAAATGGAGAAGTGCTA
>CAKSGG010000517.1 GCA_934454215.1 uncultured Clostridia bacterium | reverse complement strand
ACTTATAACAAGGCATATTCTTATGCGGCAAATAATAGAAGATTTCTCCAGCATAAGCTCTTTCCCAAAACCCTATAGAAATAAAAGCTGCCTCGAAATAGATAGCAATCTTGTTTGCATAAACATCGGCTGTTCTGTTATCACCACATCCAACAAATATAGTTTCAAACGGGACACACATTTCATCAAGAATATCTTTAGGAATATTCTGAATGATACCGCCGAAAGTCTTTATGTTTGCTTTAGGATTGATGTTCAAGATCTTTCTTTTAAGAGCATTTACTTTCAGATCGCCAACATCTTCAATACCGCATTGATGACGACATACATTGTGATATTCAAGCGTATCAGCATCACACAATACATACTTTTCAACGCCTGCTCTTGCTAACTCCATAGCTACTAAGCTACCAACAGAGCCACAACCGATGATAACTGCACATTTTTTCTTCATAACGTCAGTTTCAAGAATACCTTTGTTTCTTGAAAAAATGCTCTGATATAAACCATATGACTCGGTTACAATCTTCTCTCCACTCCAATAAAACTCAATTCCTTCATTAGTAATTACACCGCAGAAGCCCTCAACGGAAGGTGTGCTACCTTCAGGAAGAACATCACCAAGATATTCGCCTTTATCAGATAATTCAGCAGGGAAAACATTGAAAATTCCTGTATCCTCAAAATACTTACCGTAAACTTTTACACACTCCCTGTTGTGGAGTTGTTCTTCGGAAATAAAAACTGTAAGAGGTATATCCTCTCCGAAGAAATTTTTAGGTCTTTTGATCTCCATATTCTTATTCCTCGTTTCTGTTAAATCTAATTATCTTTATAACGGAGTCAATAACTCCCGCTTGTTTTCTCGGTTTAACTCTACTCTCCGATTCGCCTTTTCTTTCTCGTTCAGCTTTGGCTTTACCAAAGGCTTCTGTAAATAGACCTTTTCGATAATTATAAAGCTTGTTGTTATATGAAAGTACAACCGTAGATTCCAAAATATTAAGACTAAAAGAAAGCTTTGTTGTTTCGTCTATTGCCTCCTGGCAGACGGTAAGACCGTTATATTCGTTTTGAAAAATAGATGTTTCAATTCCAATCGAGTCCGCCATAAAAGTTATGTCATCAATGACTTCGTCAATAAGCATTTCTTGCATATGTTCTTTTTTAGGTGGTATAAATTCCCCCACTGGCACAGATATTACGCCGTTATCTTCAGGTTTTGCACACTCACTATTTTTCAACTGTGGCAAAATAAAAGACATAAATGATGCCAAACTGATTGATTTGTGGTATCCCTCAGCAGAACTTCCTCTCGTAGAGGACGAATACAGAATATTATTCATAATGTCAAAAAACCTCTCCGGTGTTTTGAATTTCAAAAGGTCATCTGGAATAAGATTGTCGCCAACATCATATGCAATCTTCTGATAATTGCAAGGCCTTTCTACCTGATACATCGTAATTCTAAAGGTGGGATCTATGTTGACGAGTGCAGAAATGGCTCCTTCTTCTCTCATAGAAGCGTATTTTGTATTTGTACCATCATCAGTAGATGAAAACTGATCGAAAGAGCTGGGATGACGATGCCACAGACCAATTAAATCAAACTTTGTATCGTA
>CAKSGG010000516.1 GCA_934454215.1 uncultured Clostridia bacterium | reverse complement strand
GATTCTTCCTTTATGCTCGATAACATTTGACAAAGCAAACTTAATTCCCCTTTTATCGGCGGCATCCAAATAATCATACAATGCATTTTCCTGTTCCCTTTTCCAGTCCTTAAACCCTCTGTTACCGTCATTATATGTTCCTGTCGTTATAAAATACGGCGGGTCACAATAAATGAAATCTTCCGGTGTAAAGTTATCTAATGGTATTTGCGTAAAATCCCTGCTTAAAAATTCAATATTTAATTTCTTAATTTTTGATACAAACGCAATTAAATTATGTTTCATATTTTCCGAAAACTGACTTCTGCTGCGTCCGAAAGGATTATTGTACTCCAAATTATTATTAAATCTGAATTGATAATTAAACGAATAACAGGTTAGTGTATATAAATCTATCGGATTTTGCATTGTATTGTAAAAGCTCCGAAATTTTTTGAATCCTTCTTCATTGTTCTTTGAAAGATTGTATTCGGCAATTTTGCTTTCTATTCGGTATAATATTTCAGATAATTCCATATTCTTAAACGTTTCAAACAATTCGATTATTTTTTTGTTAATATCATTACAAATAATCTTGCTTGCATTTACATTTACAGCCACATTGCAGCCGCCCGAAAACAAATCAACAAAGGTTTTTATATAATTGGGGAAATGCGGTAATATTTGAGGCAGCAGCTTGTATTTTCCGCCGATATAATTCATAGGGCTTTTTATGTACTTTTTGGTATCTGAAATAACAGCGTTTATTTCGTTTGATGTCCCTATAAAATCAAAGGTTGATTTTTGAGGGATATTCTTTTTTATATAAAAAATATATTCATATAAACATTCCGTTTGCTTTGTTTTTTTACTCATATATTGCCTATACGGTATCGAATACATTTTATATGTTTCTTCTATTCCGTGTTTTTTTAAAATTTTCTCAATCTGACCGGCGGACATTAACCCATCCGTGCTGTAGCTCATTACAATATTGTTAAATCTTGCCTTTCTTATTAAGTCCTCAAATGCTCCGCAAACCTCGCTTTTTACACAAAAGGCCGACTTCGCGTCTCCATACGGCCGCATACCCGTTACGCCGCGGATTTCGGGGTAATCGTATTTTGATATTGTTTCAAGCAGATGATAATTCGGGGCATACTGTCTTGAGTTATACGGAGGATCTAAATATAAAATATCTCCGTTTAATTCTTCAATCAGCTTATTGGCATCCTTGTTATAGCTTTTATTATCCCTTTTATTATCGACAACATCAAGCCTTGCCATTTCCAAATCCTTAAATGTTCTTCTGTCCCAATGCTTTAAATACGCACCGTAAGTACCTGTAATGTTTGAAACCGACGGAACACCTTCAATCAGTCCCGCAAGCAAGTAATAATATTCCGCTTCGTTAAGCAGTTTTTCCTTTTTCCATGCTTCAATTGTATTGCGTATAAAATCAATTCTTGCAGCATTTTTGTTTGACACATACATTCTTTTGCAATTATCATGCGGGGTATAGTTCTTAGTTATAAAATAATTATCATCATTATAATCTGATATTTGTATTTGTGTTTCTTCCAAAAACTTAAACGGGTCGCTTATACCTATGCTTCTTAATTTTGAAAACGACGGCTTTGTAT
>CAKSGG010000515.1 GCA_934454215.1 uncultured Clostridia bacterium | reverse complement strand
TGATACGCTAAATAAATTAGCTGACTTATTTAATGCATCTGTAGACTACATACTCGGGCGCACCGATGATAGGCAACCGAGCAATTCTCTTGACAAGCAGCTTGAAGGCATAGACTTTGTTCTTTGGGGAGAAGTACATGATTTAACCGATGAAGAAAAGCAGGATATTATAAACTTTGTTAAATTTACAAAATCGAAAAGGAATCAGTGATAATACATGAATGATATTTATTCTTTTGCTGAAGAAAACAATATTACAATTAGCGATTTTAATTCAAAAGCCTTAAAATCCTTTTCAATTCCGGATGAAATAGCAGTAAATTAAAAACTAACGGAAAACCGTGCTGATTTAAAAACGTGCCTTATTCATGAAATAGGACACTGCATGACCGGCAGCTTTTATAACCTATACAGTAAATTTGATATACGCAGTCAGCACGAATACAGAGCCGACAAATGGGCGATAGAAAAATATCTTCCGTTTGATGAGCTTGTTTCCGTAATAAAACATGGAATAACCGAGGTTTGAGAAATTGCAGAGCATTTTGAACTAACAGAGGATTTCGTCAGAAAAGCTCTCTGCATATATGAGGAAAATTTTATTGAATTAAAAAAAGAGGAATTTTTCAAAAGCTCATAGCCAAAACAATTAGTTATTTTGCACAAAAATAAAGTTGTTGCACGAAAACAGGGTTGACAAACCATATTTATATACATATAATAAAAAAGTAACTAAACCGTAGTTACAAGTTTTATGGGTGTGAATTTTTTTGACGAAAAAAGTTAAACTATTAGATAAGCTAACAAGAAAGCCTATTCCTAAAGATTTTACAAAAAATGAGCTTGACACCTTAATGAAGCAGTGCGGTTGTACAAAGTTTCAAGACGGTCGCGGCTCCGAAATACGTTATTACCATAACGACACAAAAAGGATCCTTCAATTTGACGGACCGCACCCCGGAAACGAATTATACCAATATCATATAAAAGAAACAATAAAGTTCTTAAAGGACATAGGTATAATTGAATAAAGGAGGAATATTGGGTATGAATAACACGATGACGTACAAAGGCTATCATGCAAAAATTGAATTTGACAGCGAGGATTGCATATTTGTAGGAAAGGTATCCGGCTTATCTGATTCCTTGAATTTTCACGGTACTTCTGTAGAAGAACTTAAACAGATGTTTCATCAAAGTGTTGATAATTATCTTGAACTATGTAAAGAAATCGGTAAATCTCCCGATAAAGAATATAGCGGCTCCTTCAATGTCAGAATTCCTTCTGATTTGCATAGACAAGCCGCCGAAGCTGCCCTGCTTAAAGGTGAAACTATAAATTCAATTATGAAAGATGCCTTAACTATGTATCTGATTCGCGATAACGAAAAGTATTTTGAAACGTCTTTTATGTTTGCGTATAATACCGAAACAGATGAAAAGTATCGTTATGACCCCAAACAATATACGGCGGGCAAATCAACGAATTGGGAGGCTTACTCATTATGTGTACATTAAATATAAACGGAATGCGTATGAATAAAAACCTAATTGAAATAGACCCCTGGGAAAAAAAATCTGTGCGGTTAAAGGTTTCTGTTCGGACAAATATTGAATTGCCAAAAAC
>CAKSGG010000514.1 GCA_934454215.1 uncultured Clostridia bacterium | reverse complement strand
ACCTATTACTACTTTTAATATAGCTGCATCTTGCTTATTTCTCATATCATATAAAACTTTGGGTAAAAGTAATATCAAAAAAATTATAAAATAATATCCAATTCTCAGAGATATACTATATACATTTGCAAATACCTGACATAAACATGCACAGTAAAACAAATTTAAATATCCATTTTTTTCTTCACTCCATCTTGTAAAAATAGTACAAAATAAGTATATTATTATCAGCAAGAATAACAATTTAATTGAACCATTATTGTCTATTTGAATATTATCTTTTAAAAAACTTCCTAAAAACATGAATATAGGTGTTCTAAAAACATAAACAATTGGTATAACTATTATTGAAACTAATCTTTTTTTTAAGCTTACTTTTAAATAGTATAAAGGATACGAAATAAGAAAAATTATTGCACTTGAATGAAAAAGTGTTGCTATAATAATTATAGCTACAAACTTAAATAGTTTTTTTTCTTGAATATATATAATTGAATAAAAACATAAACCTATTGCAATACTTTGTCTTATTCCAGAAAAAAGTAATAGAAAAACTGGTAATCCTAAATATATAAAATATGACAAACAAATATTATCAGATTTTTTCCATATAACATAACTTACTGGTAGCAATGAAATAAATGCACAACATGCTAAAAAAAACTGTTGGTCATTTGATACTACTCCAATTAGTCTATTTAATAAAATATATCCCATCTCATAATTCAAATATCCATTTAACATAATTAATTCTTTAATTGGTAGTCTTGATAAATAACTAAAAGAACTTAAATAGCCATAACTTGTACCATACCCTAAATCAATCCCCATAGAAGGATGTCTTAGAGCTAATATCAAGAATATTAATATAAAAAAAACACCACATAATAACATATTTTTTTTCTTTTTATTTCTATAAACTATCTCTACAAATGTCCAATATAAGAACATTATCGCAATTGTAATATAATATATCTCCATAACCTATACTAGACCAACTCCATTATTTTTCTTATTTTAATTGAATTTGTAAATAAATCATGATTTTTTTTAGCAACTCTAATTCCATTCTTCACAATTTGTTTACGGATGTCATTACTTTCTAAAATTATTAATAATTTTTCCTTTAACTTGGGAATTTCATCAGCTATTACTGCACAATCATTTTCTCTCAAATATTCTGTTGATGCTATATTTTTAGGTGAATAAGCAAAAACTGGTATTCCCGATGACAATAAATCTGCAATTTTTGTAGATATTGAACTTTTTACACGACTAATACTTTTTTCATCAAAAGCCTCTGTATGTAATAATATATCTGCCGAACACATTACTCTTTTGAATTCTTCACCAGATACATAACCACAATTTTTTATAGATTTTATATTATTAAATAAAGATAATATACCTTGATCCCTTTCGCCCGAATAAATTTCCAAACTATATGATGTCCCTTTTTCTTTATTAATCTCATCTAACACTTCCCCAATTTTTAAAAGTGAAAGAAATCTATTGCATCTTATATTTCCCATATACACTATCTTCTGAGGGTTTTCAATATTTTTCTTTGTTAAAGGTGCTTTAAAATTTGATCCAGTCATGATGGTTGAAGATGGTATATTCCAGTA
>CAKSGG010000513.1 GCA_934454215.1 uncultured Clostridia bacterium | reverse complement strand
CGCTATACCAGTAATCGCACTTTCTGCCGATATATGCCGCGGCATAACCTTTGCCTGCTCTTAAACTTTTACCCGAGATACTCACCGTATCTTCAAGAGTTTCCGTTCCGGCATACATAGTTCCCGAAGGTGTTAATTCTACAAAACCCTCGCCTTTTACTATATTTCGATTCTTCTTTAAAATTGTTTCGTCTGAAGAATAATCAACTTTTCCGTATGAACCGAAACCTGTCGTTGTCATACACTTGGTATCTATGGCATTGTAAAGTAATCTTGCCATTTCTTCTCTTTGCAGAGAACCGTCATATTTGATTCCTTTGTCGAGGTCTAAATCCTTTGCAACATTCCGATATGCAGTTTCATTGCCGCCTTTAGCGTTAACAAGAGGTTCATAGCCTAAAGCTCTTACGACCATTTTTACTGCATCAATATCACTTATGTAAGCGTCATTCTTAAAATTCTTATACGGATAATCAATTATGCCGAAATTATTAAGCGTTGTGACAATGTACTCATCTTCATTTTCATACTTGCCTATAAGTTCTTCCCAATCTTCATATAAGCCATAGAAATTTTGAAAAAATTCTGTATTGGTTACCGGTACATTTGCATCAAATATACCATCTTCATATTCCTTTAAAAGTCCCAGTTCAGTAAGTATTACAACTCTGTGCCTTAATTCAAAGTCGTTAATATCCGTGTACAATTTTTCGGGTAAAAAATCTTCCATTCTGTTAACTTTCGGATAAAACTTCAAATCTGCCGCATTTCCGTAACCTGAAATCATACACATATATATGTCATGAGTTCCTTTCGGAATAGGTCGTTCAAGCTGAACTTTCTGCTCCTCATTTACATTCCAATCCTTACCCTCAAAGGCAAAAGTGGCATAGTCGTTTGTTTTTGAATCCACACATATTTGCACCCGATTCAATTCTGCATACCCGGTTGCCATTGACATAGAGACAAAGTATGCTGCTTCACTGAATTCCATATTTTTGAACAAAATGTACTTGTCTCTGCCGTAAGATTCATATCTTCCGCTTCTTTCATTGTAATTTACTCCTGATGTTGAGCTATCACATTTACTAAAATCAAAATTATATGCGTCTTTTACATCGCTTTGTGCATATCCCGGCATTATTGTAATATTGAACAGAAGTACCGTAAATAAGACTATAGATAATATTCTGTTTTTCATATTGCATCTCCTTACCCTGTGTATTTGTTGTCATATTTTAAATACAGCAATCTGAACATAAATAAAATTTATGTTCAGATTAAACTATATTGCTGCTGAATTTTTTTCTAAAACATCTGTCATTCTGATTTAATAAATTGTATGTAATGGAAGTTACAGCTTTTTTGGTCTTTTCCATCGAAAACAATCTTAAAGTTATGCATTCCGGCAGGATATGTTTTATCAAGCTTGATTTCATGCACTGTTGAATCACTATCCCAATTATCGGTGTCAATTTTTTTCGTAAACATCGGATTTTCCTCATCATCAATATAAACCGATATATTGCTTCCGCTGTATTGTCCGCCTGTAGTGCATCTAAGCTTGACGGCATCAAAATCACTATCAATATTTATATCGTTAAATAGCAAGGTGTTATTCCATGTATCC
>CAKSGG010000512.1 GCA_934454215.1 uncultured Clostridia bacterium | reverse complement strand
GGATTTTGGTTGTGAAGTAAAAAGACTGACGTCTTTTAAAATTTCTTGGCGATAGATAAAAACCACTCTCCTTTGCGAGATTTTGTTACAACTATATTATATCAAATCAGAGTGGTTTTTTCTATACATTAAATATTAAATTTATAGTGACAAAACGGATTTGCCACATCCGCAAAATCGCATGAACTCTAAGGCTTTGGAGTTTTGCACGTGGCTAGTAGAATATATTGAAAGGAGGTAACTAATTCATGTTTGATGATTCAATATATATGCTAAATATGGGGGATTTTTCTGATTGGGAAAGAAAGGAAATGGAAGCTAATAAGATTGATTTTAAGAAAAAACTTGCAAAAATCTTAAAAGAAAGTCGGGAGATGGCTAAACCTAAAAAATGTTACTATTGTGGGAAGGATATTACAAGTTGTTGTAATTCTCATTCGGTTCCCGCTTTTTGTTTGCGTAATATAGCAGAAGCGGGTGAAGTAGCAACCACAAATATTCTTATTGATTTTCCTTTATTGGACAATGAAAAAGGTGTAAAACAAGCTGGCACATTTCAGATAATTTGTGATAAATGCGATAATGAAATTTTTGCAGATTATGAAAATCCTGATAATTACGAAAATAAGCCTTCCAATAAAATGCTTGCACAAATAGCATTGAAAAACAATCTAAATTTTATCAGCAAAAGATTACTTGAAAATGCTATGTATAAAAATATGTATGAAGGTTTTAATTTGCTGGAAAGTATAAAAAACGGGAAACAATATGTTAATGATTTGGATTTGAAAGAATATATAGGCGGGTTTAAAAGAGCTAAAAATAGCATTGAAAAAAATTGGAATGATGAATATTATCTTTGCTATTATGAGAAATTAAATTACACAGTCCCCATTGCGTTTCAAGCAAGCATTTCTATGGTAGTTGGATTTGAAGGTGAACTTATAAATGATGTTTATAACCCCTTGCCAACTTACAAAATAAAACCTATACATATATGCATTTTTCCATTAAAAAACTCATCGGTAATTATGATGTTTGTAGAAAACGGAGATAAGCGTTATAGGAAGTTTTATAAAAAATTCAACTCTCTTACCTTAGAAGATAGATTGCAAACATTAACATATATTATTTTTGCATACTCAGAAGATGTATTTTTCTCTAAAAAAATATCTGAAGAAGCAAAAGCATGCTCTGAATTAGTTTGTGCAAGCCAACAAGCGCAAGATGTGTTTTCACAAACACCAATATGTAATGCCATTGATATGGCAAAAGAAAACTTTGCATTAGAACGCAGAGTAAACATTTCTAATCTGTTGTCAGAAAAATATAAATTAGATATATAATAAGATTGTCAAAACAGCACTCATTAACTTGGGTGCTGTTTTTGCGTTCAAAGGAGGAATTAAATTTGAAACTGATTATAGCGGAAAAACCGTCAGTTGCCCTTGCAATCGCAAAAGTGCTTAATATCAAGGGCAGCCGTGACGGATATATCGAAAGCGGCGAATACATCATATCTTGGTGCGTCGGGCATTTGGCAGCGGCAGCGTTCCCTGAGGAATACGACGCAAAATATTCAAAGTGGGATTATGCCGATTTGCCTATCATTCCCGATAACTTCAAGTAC
>CAKSGG010000511.1 GCA_934454215.1 uncultured Clostridia bacterium | reverse complement strand
GAACAAATATGCTCTACTTTTTTAAAAATTTTTAAGCTCTATTTGTTAGACACCCCAACATTTATTATAGAGCCAAATTACAGTAAAGCGTCGTAAATCAGCAAGGTCTAAAAACACGAAAAAACCGCATAAACACTATACTTTTAAGCATTTATGCGGAAAATCTTTTTGGTACACCTCATGGTTTAATAAACAAACTGAATCACTATTTAATCCTGTTTCTATTTTTGAAAGCAGTTTGTCAGTGATTGTCACTTCTTCATCGCCCGAATTGAATGTTATTGTGACTTTATCATCATATAAGTAAATTTTATTTACCAATACTTTAATAAGTGTTCTACAGTATACTATATCTTTTATATTTCCTTTTGCTAAAGCGTTTAAAAACATTTCAACTTGTTCGGGAGTTATAATTTTATGGCGACTCTGTTCTTTGGTAAGCTGTAATTTTAAATTTTCCAATTCTTTTGATAGAATTTCCAAATCACTAAAAATCATGTCACGTATTGAGTCAACACTGCAAAGGCGAAGTGACTTCATTTGGTTTTCTATTTCAGTTTCTTTTACTTTCACGCACATCTCAAGTCTTTTCAATTCTGTGGTATCATCATAATTTTTTGATATTTTCGATACTTCCTTTGCTATTTTCTTTATATTTTGGGACGAAAGAATTTTACGACATTCATCAATGACAATGCCCTCTATATAATCTTTCATTACCATTTTTTTGTGACATGTTTTATTTCTGCCGCTGTTTTTACATTTGTAGTAATTATATATTATGCCGTTCTTACTTGTTTTATTGGAACTGTGACCTATCATCATTTCTTTGCAGTAACCGCAAAATAGTTTGCCTGTAAGCAAATATTCAGCTTTTGCTCCGGTTCGAGCAGGGGCTAATCTGTTTGCGTTCAGTCTTTCTGCAACTTTATTGAACAAATCTTCATCAATTATTTGTGGCATACCACCTGGCTTCTCTATATCCTTAAATATGTATATTCCTAAATATTTTCTGTTTTTTAATATCGCATTAAATGAATTTTTATTAAATGTAGTTCCATTTGGCTTTTTAATACTTCTATCGTTCAAATTGGTACATATTTCCTTTATTGTCATGCCGTCAGCATATTTTTCAAATATTTCTTTTATAATAGGTGCCATTTGCTTGTCGATGACATATTTATGATTTTCGATTTTGTAGCCAAGGGGAGTAATACCACCATTTGAAAGACATTTCTCAGCATTAACATTCATACCTCGGTTAACTTTCTCGGCTAATTCGGCACTGTAATATTCTGATATTCCCTCTATAACACTTTCAAGCAATATTCCACTTGCATTATCTGAAATATTTTCATTTGCTGAATAAAGTGTAACCCCATTTCTCTTTAATATAGCTTTATATTTTGCGCTGTCATATCTGTTACGTGAAAATCTGTCAAGCTGATATACAATTACGGCTTGAAAATGCTTTTTTGTGCTGTCCTTAATCATTTTTAAAAAATTTGGTCTGTCATCTGTTTTTGCACTTTTTGCTCGGTCAATATACGTATCAATAATTTCGTAGCCGTTGTCCTCGGCGTATTTGCGGCATACTTCTATTTGACCTTCAATAGATTCTTCACGTTGTTTGTC
>CAKSGG010000510.1 GCA_934454215.1 uncultured Clostridia bacterium | reverse complement strand
GAGCCGGCAGCGGAAAGAAAGAATCCTACGGGGTTTGAGTCGGATAAAACAGGAACGGCAGAACTTCCCGACGATGTTGAATCAAAACCGGGCGAGACAAATATTACGGTGCAGCTGAATGTAACGGCAGACGGCGAAACATGGCTTTCCGAAAGCAAATCAATGCCCGAAGGCTCAACGGCGGCAGACCTGATTAAAAAAGCGTTTGCCGACGAGGGTATTACGGCGGAAGGTTTTGATAAGGGATATATAAAAGCTGTTACAAGAAACGGAAAAACACTTGGCGAATATGACGTAAGCGAAACAAGCGGTTGGAAATATAAGGTGAACGGAGAATTGCCGAATGTGGGCATTAATGACTGCACACTTGCGGCGGGTGACGCGGTAGAATTGTACTACGCAGACGGATATATTGAGAATAACAGCATACAGTTCGGCAATGACAACACAATAATTGTTGCCGTAAAGGAAAAGGGCGCGAAGGTGCTTGTAATTGCGGAAATGCAAGGGAATATGCTGAAAAGAACCGTTATACTGCCTTTGGTGTTTGAGTCGGAAGGGGAAAAGACGGTAAATATTCCCGAAGGCTGGGAAAAAACAACGGACAATACGTTTAAGGCATTCCTGTGGAATAATACAATAACGGATATGATGCCGCTGTGTAACAGCATTGAAAAATAAAGTATAGTTTTTTCGGCAGCACGTGCTGTTAAGAAAAACGGGAGAGTACATATATTTTGTACTCTCTCGTTTTTATCGTGCCGATATGTTTATGTCAGATTCAGCCGAAGGATAGAATCATTTTTTCCAAAAATTATTCTATATCAATATTATACAAATAATTGTAAATGGTCAAGTTTAATTAAAACCTATCAAACACTAATCATTTTCAGGCATAACAATTACATCAAATTTACTCTCGATTTCATCACATATTTTATAAATATCATCAACTCTGTCGCACTTATTTAACAGTTCTTTTAAAGCAATTGCTGCCTCAAAACAATCACTTCCGAGAATTGCTACGTTACCATACACCTTGTGTTTAATAGTGGTTTCATTCAAAGGTTTATCTTCAAATATAAAGTTTTTATCGCCATTGGCATATTTTTTATAATCAATCCTTGTTAATCCACCGTCACTGCCGCCGTTACATTGAAAATTCATATGTCCGCAAAATCCAGTGCAATAATATTTGACCATCCGTTTTCGGTTGGTTTTATTTTTCCAAATCTGTAGCCTTCGTTTTCTGCATCTTGCATAAATTGTTTGCCGATTTTCTCGTTGTTGCAATAAATATAAATCTTTCCGTTGATTGCATTTCTCAAATTTTCAATAGTTCTGTTCATTTTAAAATCTCCTTTTTTTAATTAATTTTTAGGAGAGTACAAAAAAACCTATCGTTTCCGATAGGTTATAATCAGTAATTATTTCCTATCGGTCAGACATTACCACCTTGCTGTTTAGTAGGTTGGTGTACGATCAACGAGTCTGTCTCTCACGTACTCTCCATAGGTTATTTATTTTATATTTTAATTATATCATATTTTTCGTAAAAAGTCAAGTGCTTTTCAAATTCATCAGCAAAAAAAGGAATTTTGAATAAATTTTTTACTTGAAATTGTTATGGGTATATGT
>CAKSGG010000509.1 GCA_934454215.1 uncultured Clostridia bacterium | reverse complement strand
CAAGCATTAAAAACGGACCCACACCCTTAAAGTCATTGTCGCGCGTTTTTTCGGAAAAATAGTATTTAAGCGACCCGTCACGCTCGCGGTGGTTATCCGGCCCCAGCCCTGCGCCGCCGTGCGCTGCCTGCCAGTTGTGCTGGACCATATCAGGTAATTCGCCCGAGGCAATCATAAAGTTATACAAAACCTCCGGGATGACATTTCTACATTTAATGTCATCCCGGAGGTTTTAATTATGCCAAAGTACAAAATAAATTTAAAAGCTTTGATTTCATTTAAAAATGTGTTCAAACTCATGAAAGGAGGATTTTTCGAAAATAAATTGAAGGGGGAATTTCAAACGGTTATCTCACGGGAAGCTTCAACAAATAAGGATTTAAATATATAGGTATCGGTATAACAACCCGTATTGCTTCCGTAACACCTCAAAACTGTCACTAAATGAGCGCTGTGACACAAATTGCCTCTTGGAAATATGCAATAAATACGATAATATATAATTGTTAAGTTATATGAAAGGGATTGTAATATAATATGGTTTTAAATAGATTATTGAAAAAAATAGGTAATTATATGAAATGTAAAAGTGTCATGAAATCATGGCTCATTGGATATAGTGCGCTGATTGTTGGTTTATTGATGCTGGTTTTGTGGGGAGAAAGCATTTTTTATAATGTTATGGTTGATAACACCACAACACGAAAACTAAACGAAATAAATGCTTTCAGCAATAAAATGAATATGCTCACAGACGACTGTAGAATGTATGCGCTTAAACTGACCTCTGATGAGCGGTTTGCGGAAAATTTTTTAAATCCGCCGCACAGTGCCGAAGCTCATTTTGAGTTAGGGAAAATTGCGTCAAGGTTACGCAGAGAAATGAATTTGGTCGATGAGTTTTTTGTGTGCATAAAAAGCGAAGATGTGATAATAAATTCATTGGGAAATGTGAGTTCTCCCGAACATTATTATGATGTGTTTTACAGCAATTCGGATATGAACTACGAAAAATGGCATGATGAATTTTTAAATAAAAAGCATTCGGGATTCTATGTTTTTGATAACAACGCAGAAAAAAAGGTGGAAAAAATGGCGAAATTATGCTATGTATTACCGCTTGACAGATTGTATAAAAAAGATATAACGCTGTTTACGCAAATAGATTCATCACGTTATGAGAATGAATTGGCGAAGCTTGGGGCAGACACTGAGACATCTGTACTTATTTATGATGAAAGCGGGAAAAGTTATTTTTCAATGGGAAGCAGAATACCTGCGGATAAGCAGTTGAAGGCAGGAAAGGAAATAAAAGACTTTTATGAAACTGAAATAAATGGTGAAAAGGCAGTTATGTATGTGAATTCCTCCGCTTTTGCTGCATGGAATTATGCTTTTGTAACTCCATA
Source organism: uncultured Clostridia bacterium (assembly GCA_934454215.1). Taxonomy (GTDB): domain Bacteria; phylum Bacillota; class Clostridia; order UBA1381; family UBA1381; genus Ornithomonoglobus_A. The sequence continues at coordinate 236 of CAKSGG010000509.1, read as the reverse complement.
CTCAGTGTTTTGGGCTGACCTTAGCGATGTGAGCCGCCGTAAGCGCGTTTACAAGCGAACAGGCGAGCCGAGCGTGCCTTTTTGCGAAAAAGGAGGAGCAAGGAAGCGGGCGGATGTTTTTCTGCATAGAAAAACGGAGCAAAGCGAACTTTGCTCCAACGTGGTTGCCGAACTAGGATTCGAACCCAGACAAACAGAGTCAGAGTCTGTCGTGCTACCCTTACACAATTCGGCAA
>CAKSGG010000508.1 GCA_934454215.1 uncultured Clostridia bacterium | reverse complement strand
ATACTTTATAAAAAAAGAAAAGGCAAGCCGAGTACCGTGGGGCAGAGGCAATGGGTGGGTAATGATAGCGTTGTCGGAATTTTTGGAATATGCGCCAAAAGAGCACGCCTGCTATGAGAAAATAAAAAACATATTTATTTTGATGAGCGGCGGAATAAGAAAACTGCAGACAAAAAGCGGTGCATGGAATAATGTTCTTGACAGTGAAAGCTCCTATGGAGAGGCATCCTGTACTGTCATGTTCCTATATGCTTTTTCTAAAGGAATACGCAATAACATTCTGGACAGTTCATATAAAATTTCGGTAGAAAACGCATGGAAGGCACTTTGTGATACATTCCTTGATGAAGAGGGTAATCTTTCGGGGATTTGTTCGGGGTCGGGGTGCAGTGATGATCCGAAGTATTACGATTCGTTAAACACGATTACAAATGACGAACACGGAACGGGAATGTTGCTTGCAGTGGCATGTGAATATTATAAATTAATTAATTAATGATATTGGAGGAGATTAAGCTATGAAAAAGAGTAAAAAATTATTAGTAACGGCATTGATTTTTTCATTGTCTGTAGGTACGCTTTCGGCATGTAAGGATAATAAAAAGGGGGTAAGTTCGGAAAATCTGGAACAAAAGTACTCAGACACATACCCCATTAAGTCTGAAACAGTTCTAAAATGGTGGATGCCGGTCAATGCCAATCTGACAGTAAATGCAGACAATATCGGTAAGCTTGAATTTGCGAAGGAGCTTGAGAAAAGAACAGGTGTAAAGGTAAAGTATATTCACCCTGCAGTGGGTCAGTCGACAGAAAAGTTCAATCTCCTTATTGCGTCAGGAGATCTTCCGGATATTGTTGAATATTTGTGGGGATCATATCCGGGCGGTCCGCAGAAGGCAATTGACGACAAATATATTATAGACCATACTGATGTAATTAAAAAGTTTTCTCCCAACTTTGCAAAATACCTTAAGGAGAATCCCGATGTTGACAAGCAATCGAAAACAGATGACGGAAAGTATTTCGGATACCCTCTGATTTCAAACGAGAAGGGTCTCAGAACATCGGGCGGTATTATTGTCCGCCAAGATTGGCTTGAGGATTTAGGTCTTGAAATTCCCGAAACTATTGATGAATGGTACACAACGCTCAAAAGGTTCAAGGAAGAAAAGGGTGCAACAGCAGCAATGTCCTTTGCCATTAATCATGCACGAAACGGTGCTTTCATTGGCGCGTGGGATATAATTTACGGTTTTTATACAGACGGAAACGGAAACATTAAATATGGTCCGGCAGAGCCTCGGTACAAGGATTTTCTTGCGACAATGGCTAAATGGTATAAGGAGGGGCTGATTGACAGCGGATTTGCAATCAATGACGATAAGACTGTATCTTCAAATATGCTTAACGGGACAACTGCGGTTACATATGCAGGTCTTGGGGGCGGGATCGGAAAATGGATGACAGCGAAAAAGGATGATCCCACATATAAGCTGACAGGTGCAAAATATCCGGTTCTGAACAAAGGTGACAGGCCCAAATTCGGACAGTTTACACCGATTGCTCAGGTCAATAGTCCACTTCCTGCTATAACGACCGACTGCAGTGATATCGAACTTGCTGCAAGACTTCTGGACTATGCATACAGCGATGAAGGTCATATG
>CAKSGG010000507.1 GCA_934454215.1 uncultured Clostridia bacterium | reverse complement strand
GAGCAGGAGAAATTCCTTTCTCTGTGGGATGAGTGGGCGAAAGAAGCTGGCTTGCCGGGAATCTATTTTGTCAAAACAATTGGAAGACATGATGCAGATACGAAGGGGAGTTTCTCGGCTACAGTTACAAGAGAACCGAATTATACCTTTGCACATGATGAAAAGCTGTTTGAAAAAGTAAAAAGAGTTGCATCGTCTCGCGTGATCGATTTTGCAAACCGCAAATTTCTTCTTCCGCGTGGGAAGGGCGTTGTTATGACAAAGGCTTCCTACGATGTGCTGTGGGACAGAATTTTGAAACGTGAGAATCAGGACAGCAGTACATTTTTGGGATGCTTCTGTGACTGGGATAACTCTCCTCGAAAGAGCTATAATTCCATTATTATGCAAGGAACATCAGCACAGAAATTTAATGTGTACTTCAAGCGACTTTTGCGGAAAGCACAGAATATTGGTTCTCCGATGATTGTAATCAATGCTTGGAATGAATGGGCAGAAGGCGCTTACCTTGAGCCGGATGAGAAAAATGGCTATGCATTCCTCGAAGCAATTAAAGAAGCCAAAGAAAGCAGAGGAATCGAAAAATGATCATCACAAAAACGCCTTTTCGGATGTCCTTTTTTGGCGGTGGTACCGATATGGAGAGCTTCTTTAAAGAAAATGGTGGCGCAGTGCTTTCTACCACCTTTGATAAGTACTGCTATGTGAATGTTCGCCACCTTCCGCGCTTCTTTGATTATTCCACGGAACTGTCTTACTCAAAGACCGAGCGAGTGACAGATATTGATGACATCCAGCACCCTGCTATCCGAAATGCGATGAAGATGCTGGATATGCATGAGATTCGTCTTACATATGAAGCTGATCTTCCGGCGCGTTCTGGCCTTGGTACATCTAGCTCCTTTGCAGTTGGAATGTTGAATGCTTTCTACGCCTTAAAGGGAAAGTACGCAGACAAGAAAAAATTGGCTGACGAGGCAATCTATTTGGAACGCAGTCTTTGCCAAGAAGCTGGTGGTTGGCAGGATCAGATTGCAGCCTCCTTTGGCGGATTTAACCGTATCAACTTCAATGCGGATGGTTATGAAGTGTTGCCTGTCATTATTTCCCCGGAGCGGAAGAAACAGTTGAACAAGAACTTGATGATGTTCTTTACTGGATTTACACGTTTTTCGTCGGATGTGCAGAAGGCCAACGCCGCTGGAAAGCAGGATAAGACTGCACAGTTGAATGAAATGCTTGCTCTGGTCGATGATGCAGAGCGTGTTCTTACTGATAAAAACGCTGACCTTGATGATTTCGGCAGAATGCTTGATCACACATGGAAACTGAAACGGCAGACTGGTGCGGCAGTGTCCACAAACAGCATTGATGAGCTTTATGCGAGGGGTATCGCAGCTGGCGCACTGGGTGGAAAATTGCTCGGTGCCGGTGGCGGCGGATTCCTTGTGTTTTATGTGCAGCCAGATCGTCAGGACTCTGTCCGGTGGGCGATGCGTGACCTGATGCATATTCCGTTTGAGTTTGAAGACGGCGGTACGAGAGTAATCCATTATACACCAGAGGTGTATGAGCCGAAAATGAATTGAGGAAAAAGAAATGAATGAAAGACCAATTTTAAGCATTTTCATTGCTACATACAACCGCAAGGAAATTCTTCTGGAC
>CAKSGG010000506.1 GCA_934454215.1 uncultured Clostridia bacterium | reverse complement strand
TATAACAAGATTGTAGTGGAGACACCAAAGCTGGATGAAGATGGCAATGTTGTCATGAAGAAAAAGAAACCAGTAGCCGATACATCAAAACGTGATACAGAGAATGTGCCGCTTGCAGAAGATATTGATGCTTACTTTGAACGTGAGGTCATTCCGTACAATCCGCAGGCTTGGATTGATAAAGCCAAAACAAAAGTAGGATATGAGATTCCGTTCACCAGAACATTCTATGAATATAAGCGGATTGAGCCGTCAGATGTGATTGCAGCACGTATTGAGGAACATGAAAAGAGCTTGATGGCGAAATTGCATGATTTGTTCGGGGGTGAATGATTATGGAAAACTCTGAAAAATTGTGGACAGGCAAAGTCCCTGATAATTGGAAGTTTTATAAGGGAAAATACATTTTTGGAGAACGAAGTGAGCGAGGAAATGCTATTAATTTACAATTATTATCACCGACACAAAAATATGGTGTAATTCCTCAGAGTATGTACGATGAATTAACATCAATGAAATCTGTTAAAGTAAAAGAAGATACGGATTTGTCAACCTTTAAAACAATTCATAGAGGGGATTTTTGCATTAGTTTAAGAAGCTTTCAAGGTGGATTTGAATATTCTGAATACGAAGGAGTGGTATCACCTGCTTATCACGTATTATTCTCCAAAATGGATATTTGTGCAGGATATTATAAATATTTATTTAAAGAACAGCGATTTATTGCAGAAATGAATTCATATTGTCAAAGTTTGAGAGATGGGAAAAATATTTCATATTTTGATTTTGGGAGGACATTGATTCCTTTTCCACCATTATCTGAGCAACAATCCATTGCCGATTATTTGGACGAAACTTGTTCCAAAATTGATGAAATCATTGCAGAAGCAAAGACAAGTATTGATGAATATAAGGAACTGAAACAGTCTGTAATTTTTGAAGCAGTGACAAAAGGTCTTGATAAGAATGTTGAGATGAAGGAAATTGATGGCTGGATTAGATGGCTTCCTAAAGGTTGGAACTTTAGAAAAATTAATGGGTTATTTAATGTTATTGGTAGTGGTACAACACCAAAGTCAAGTATTGAAGAATATTATCAAGGTACAATCAATTGGTTGCAGTCTGGCGACATAAATGGCACAGTTGTAAAAAATACAAAAAAACATATTTCAGATGAAATTGTTGAGAATACATCTGCTTTAGTTGTTTATGATGCACCCTTTATTGCTATTGCAATGTACGGAGCTTCTATTGGTAATATTTCAATAGTTGATATTAATGCTTGTACAAATCAAGCGTGCTGCGTGTTATCACAACCAACAAAAGATATTGATATGGGTTATTCTTTTTGGTGTATTATGTCTGCTAAAGAAGAATTATTATTATCTTCTCGTGGGGGTGGACAACCAAACATCAGTCAAAATATTATAAAACAATTAAGAATATCTTTGCCACCTTTAATGGAACAAAGAAAAATCGCAGATTATCTTAGTGACAAAACAAAAGAGATTGATTCCCTCATTGCTGAAAAAGAATCTCTTATCAATGATCTTGAAGCATACAAGAAATCACTTATTTACGAAGTGGTAACAGGAAAGAGAAGGGTGGTATAACCTATGGCTGAAAATGAAAAACAGTTTGAATCCAATATCGAAGCCTTTCTTATCTCACCTGC
>CAKSGG010000505.1 GCA_934454215.1 uncultured Clostridia bacterium | reverse complement strand
CATTTACCGTATAAGCTCGGCTATGACTGAATGTTGAAAGACTGTCTATACTGCGCCTGTGCGCTTTCTTTGTCAAAGAACAATTACTTAAGGCGAAGTACGTAAAAATATTATATCTTCGGCATGGTATATCTATTGATTATATTGTCAATCACTGTCTTTTCGGGTTGCATCAGCAGTTCCCTTGCTCTTTTCAGAACATCTTCCTCGTCAAGCAAAAGATATCTGAATAATTCATTTCTATACCCGCTATACATAAACACTCCTCCGCCTATCCCGATTTTTGTGTAAATAGGTGAGTATCGGCTAAGAAGATCAATATCACGGCGTATTGTTCTTTCGGACACGTCAAATATTGATGCAAGCACCGATATTGTACACGAACCGTTTTTCATAAGAAAGAACAACAGGGACAATCTTCGCTCAAAGCTTGTCAAATTATCCTTCATCGCCGATATCACCTCCTTACACATATATTGTAAATGATAATGCGGTCAATTCTTTTCCTATTTTTCTAAAATAATTTTAAAATTCTGTATTTTATTTTTAAACACTGGCATTTTAGACAAAATACCTTAATTTTCTACAAATTTCGCACAAAAAAATGTATGACTTTAAACCATTAAAATCATACATTTTTGTACATATAATATTTGAGTAATTCTGTTAAATATCTATAAGCATCCATACACTACATTTCTAAGACGCGGCTGATAGTAATTCTCCTGAGGATTTAACATATGATGCGAATAGAAATATGCCAGCTTACAGTCCGGGTCGACAAGCAGCGTTGCACCTGCCGCACCGCCCCAGCCAAATTCGCCAACATTTCCCGTTGTGCCGCTTTCTGCTTTGTTAATCAGTGTACGTACGCCAAGTCCGTAGCCGTATCCCTTTAATTGTGACCAATTAAAATACTTCATTTGTTTTGCGTTCAACTGATTTGTTCTCATCAATTCGATTGTTCCGGCAGATAAAATTTTCTCGCCGTTAGGTGCAACTCCGCCGTTTGCAAGCGTGCTGCCGAACAGGGCATAATCCGGCACAGATACAACAATCCCGGCACCGCCGCTGTCATAGTTTTCCCCTAATACGTGTTCAGCCTCTTTGCCGACATTTACCCACTTGCCTGTCATATTTCCGGTTTTAATCTGACGCTCAACTATATCTCTGCTATCCCCTGTTTCATAGTTATACTGCTGTGCCATAGCAGATTTTACAGCGTTATTTCTGTGATAGAATACATTCTTTATGCCTATCGGCTCAAAAATATGCTTTTTCACATATGTCTCAAATCTTTCACCTGAAGTCACCTCAACCACAGCCGCAAGCACATCATGACACAGGCTGTAATTCCATTTTTCGCCCGGCTCAAAAGCGAGCGGATCACGCGCTATACATTTTGCAACTTGCACGGTATCCATTTTTCCGTTCGTTATACTTTCGGCCTCTTTTATCCCTTTAGTATTTACATTGTATGTAAGCCCTGCCGTCATCGTAAATAACTGCCGCAGCGTAATAGGATTTTTCGCCTTCATAATGTTGTCGTCTTTATCCTTGACGTGCATATCGCGAAATTCCGGAATATACTCATAAAGCGGATCATCAAGCAAAAATATGCCCTTTTCATAAAGCTGCAAAGCAGCTGTTACCGTTGCAACCTTTGAACAGGAATA
>CAKSGG010000504.1 GCA_934454215.1 uncultured Clostridia bacterium | reverse complement strand
CAATAATATATGTCGATTTGTCTAATGGTGAAAACTATGAGAGTGAATACGAAAAACTTTTAAGAAACATATATGAAAAACCTCTTATAAAAAAACCAAAGCTCGGAACAAAGCCGGAATGGTTGGAAGAAGACAAAGCTAACCTTTTTCCTATACAAGATTTGGTTAAACAAATTAAGGGAGCAACTGGGAATAAAAAACAAGAAGTTTTGACAAAAAAATTTGTTACAGAATATATTGAGATATTAAAACAATATTATGATAAAGATGCCAACGATCCCAAATACGTATACGAAACTTTTATCAGCTTAAAAAATGTAAGGGATTGCTTTCTTGATTTTTTGGAAGTATTGTTGGTTACGGAATGTGATATAGGAAGTTTTATGTCCGAAACATTTGAAAATATGTTTAATACTCTTATTTATGCTAAAAGCTACTCTAAAAACGCATGCTCATGCGGTGAATATGAGTTTGAAGTATATAAATGTCATATTTGGGAATTATTTATCTGTGTTGTTGCTTTTTTAAGACATTATAAGCGATACAAAGAACTAAACCGCTTACTCACTAACACATATTTTTTAAGATTGAGTGCCTTGGATGAGAGAAAAACTCCAACAAATTATTCGGGATTTAGACATTACAGCAGAATAATAGAAGAACACTATAAGCCTACAACCGAAAACAGTAGTAAGTATACTTTGCTTGGTCATATTTTGTGTAATGAAAGAGAAAAGTTGCCAATATATACGGGAGAATCAATTGCCAGAGCAGATTTGTTTTTATATCAAATTTTCAATGCATTAAATGTGACGATAAATGACAATTATAACCCCTTTGATACCTATTGGTTTCCGACTTGTTACATTTATACGCGTGAGGGGTGCGATGAATGGGAATACCTGAAGTCTCGAAAACATTGTGAAAAGTTGTTTGATTTATTTGGAGTTAATTCTGTGGAAACATTGAAAAAAGCTGTGAGTAAGTGTGTTCGAGATGATAATCTTAAGTATAGCGGTGCATTTAAGCCGGCCCCAGCAATTCTAGATTGTATTAAACTTGATGATATAGCAACCTTGAATTGAATATATGTATTTTGATACTAAAAATTTTGAAAGCGAGAAATGGTTGGAATGTTGAAATGACGGTTTATATTGATAAAAACGGCCGCGGAATGCGTATAGGCAAAAAGCTTTACAGATTACTCGAAGAAGTACTGAAAGAACAGAGAACTGTAAAGGCAGTTGCCGTTATAACCCCCACCGGAGGGTACAGAGAATGATTCTGCTTATAACAGCAAACATTTCCACGAAAAGCTCGGGTATAAGCTTGCGGGCGAGATGAAAATTGCGGCTATAAATTCAACCGTTGGTATAACACAATAGCGATAGACAAAATGCTCAATAAGCCGAGCCTTGATATGAAAAATTTTGACGAGGTGCGAGAACGCTTCGGTTTATAAAGGTATTTTTTGTGTGTTCTCATGTTAAGCGGTGTGCATTACATATTGATGTGTAATACGATGTGCCGTAGTTTAATGTTGTACAAGCGAAACCGATAATTATAGAAAAGCAAATTTCCGAAGGACGCATAAAAGTCTTGCGGAGATTTTTATTACAAAAATAAGTTATCAATTTTTTTGTTGATATACGATAGAAATTTAATAATACCGCCTTACAAAT
>CAKSGG010000503.1 GCA_934454215.1 uncultured Clostridia bacterium | reverse complement strand
CCATAATATTTGTCCACGGAATTTTTGCCTCAAAATAGGTTTTCTTTTCCGTTTCATCACGCCTTACGGCAAGCTCACATTCAAATTCGCCGACCGCATCAAAGTTTTCGTATTGATCCGAAAACTTCCACGCCTGCGGCTTTCCGTCGGGGTTCATGGCAAAGGTCAATTCGTTAAATCTCTTTACCGAATCTCCGATAACTGTCGTGAACTTTTCCACAGGATATTTTATACCCACCTGCACACTGTCACCGTTCCACAGAAGTGAATCCTTATTCACATTTCTGTAAATATCATCGGTTACTATGCTCATCATATATAGGTTATCCTCATCCCATTGCAGCATCATATCACCGCTTTTGTCTTTAGGTCCGTACCATTTAGGAAGCCATACCGTTTCATCAAGTGAATTACAGCTCATCTTTGTCGCCGGATCCCACTCGTTTTCTCCAAGCTTTGCATCAATTGTGATTTCGCCTTTGCGTTTTGGTGCAAGTGTAAAGTCAAGATTTTCAACAAATGAAAATATTTCACCCGTATCGGTTATAATGTCATAATGAAGCGTATATATCTTTTTGTTATATATATTGGGAGAATTTGCTGTAATCGTCGCATTCTTGCCTATTGGTATTACCCCTATATCTACATCCTCCATCACGGAAAATATCTCCGGAGATTTTATATGAATCTTACCCCTGAGCGCATGCGTCTGCGAAGTATTCTCTATGTTAAAATTAAGCTTCCACTTATAATAATTCTCTGCCGTCGGGCTGACGTTCATGCTGCAATTAACCGTTTTATTTACATTTATGCTCATCTCGGCCAAGTTTCGAATTTTTCCGTCCTTCATAACCTTTATCTTCAGATAATTCACGCCTTCGGGGGCGTCCGATGTGTTATAGCTTATTGTTGCCTTACCGTCTTTAAAGTCGGTTTTATCCGATATTTTAATGACTGAATTTTCATCGCCCTCTAATGTCATACCCGTTGTATCACCGCTGTATTTTATATCAAAGCTCAATGTATCGTTCTTTGCCATACGATTTGCCTTGTGTTCGATATTAAAATCATTGTTATCGATAATTTTAATATCTTTAAATTTGCCGTGTATATATATCGGTCTTTCGGATATTTCAAACGAGAACACGCCGTTATCGCTGTACACCTTATCTTCGTTGCCGTAACCGTCACTGTATGTCAGCTCGTTCACGCCCAAATCCAAGGTTAATCTGTCCGTACCTTTTTTCTTCCAAAGACACGCTGCCTCTCCGCCGAATTTTTTGCTGTCAAATTCGGCTATGTACCTTTCATCCTCCGTAATTTTCAAGTCTTTATATTCGGTTTGTGCCATAAAATAGTTCTTTGCCACCTCTTGCACGTAGGCATCATAAGGTTTTAACACATCGCCGTCCAAGCTAACGTTTCGCCTTTGAAGCGGTCCGACAAGGCCAAAGCCGCTTTCAAATGTTTCCGGGTTTTCAGAGCTGGTTACCAACGAAAATACAGTCCAAACCTCATAGATTTTTCTTGATATCATATATCCGCGAATATCCATATTTCCCTGGTTGAACGGCGTTGAAATTTCAGCTTTTCGTCTTGTTGCACCGGACTCCGTCTGAAAAATCTTTAACTCATTCTTTCCGGGATATAACTTGGATAATTTTTGCATCTGGTCATAAAAATC
>CAKSGG010000502.1 GCA_934454215.1 uncultured Clostridia bacterium | reverse complement strand
AGCTAAGCGTTTCATCTGATATTGTGCTGTTAGTTGTTAGCAAAATGCCGCTGTTTTCTGCATTACCTGATTTAGCCAACATATCATCTTTTAATACACTTTCCGGCAGTTCACTTATCAATTCCTCAGCATTTCCATTAATGAGGGCAGTATCGAGCTCGTTTATCTTACTACTGTCGTATACCTCTATTTTTAATCCTCCAAAGGTATTTACACTGCAATGATGTGAGTATAAATAAATATTAGTCAAATATGGCTTCGCTATCGTAATTCCCTCTTTTGAATAACTCCATCCTGCCGGCTCTTTAATATTATCATTATCTCTGTAAACCTTATAATAAATATTATCCTTCAAATCTTCGCCTGATGCATCAATTCTGACCACCAAATTATATACATCATTTGTCCACAAATTATCAGTTGTAGATTCACCGTTTGCATATCCGTACTATTGCGCCTGCGCCGCAGGCTTGACAAATCCAAAATTCAATCCAGATCCATCATTATCAGAAAAATCAATTCTTTGATATGATGTGTAATTTGCAATCGGTGTTGATACCTTTTGTTTCCATTTTATATAATACACCTTATTACCATTGGTATCAATCGGCGTTGACAGCTGTCTGATATATGTATTATTGTTCGCTTGTCTTCCTTCAAACTCAATCATATTGTTAGTAACAGCAGTTGCATTTGTTATGTCATTTGCTTCTTCTATATTATAGCCAGATGCCGATTTCCAACCTGTTGCAAATCCGTTTTGATAGCTTGGGGCTTTAATATCTTTTTCGATAGTTGTTTCATCAGCTAAAACATAATTGGTGTTGCTGACCTTAACTGCCAGTGATGTTTTGGAGACACCGTTGTATCTTGCGGTAACCGAAATATCATGTCCAATGTCATCAATTGTAGTGTCATAGTATGCTTTTGTTTCACCTGATATTTCAACTCCGTCTTTCAGCCATTGATATTCAGCCTCTCCGGTTTCATTTTCATATCGGCATATAGCATAAAGCCTTGCGCAGGCAATATCCATTTTCCCTTCAATGCTTACCTCTGTCAGTACGGGAGTATTCGGAATATTGGCTTTTGCCACGGTTAATTCCTCATTTAACAGCTGATATGCCTTTGACGTATCAGAAATCTCCGATAATGCCGCTTCCGCCTGCGAACAGGTGTCGTTTGTAGGATTATTATATGCATTAAGCACCTTGTTTTCTGCATCCATTAACGCACTGACATCAGTTTCAGCAGAGAATCTTTCCCCAAAAACATCAGATATTCCCAAATCAGCTTTACCGTCAGTCGTTTGCGAAGCTCTAAAATGATAATTCACAGTGCTATATGTACTGCTTCCGTTCCATTCTACACTTCCATCCCAATCGCCTTTAAATTTATCGGCTATAGGATAGACCTTTAATGACATTTTATCATTTGCAGCGCTGGGATTTGCTTCTATTCTCATTACCATTTTGTACCAATTACCTTTTTCAATCGAAACGGTCGGATAAATAATTGTTCCCGAATAATAATTAGATACAAACGGCCTTAACGTATTGTTTATACGGCAAATTCCTGCGCCTGTTCTGTTCATAATATCCAGCATACACGCATCAAAGCTATAATCTGACGGGCCGCTCATTTCAGCAAAGCCGAGATTTTTACCTACATATTGATTCCATGAT
>CAKSGG010000501.1 GCA_934454215.1 uncultured Clostridia bacterium | reverse complement strand
CGTCAACTCCGTGTGACAAGAGTTGTATTGACGGAACATTGTTTGTACAACACGGAGTACCGTATATGGTGTATTCGCACGACTGGCCGGATAACTTAAAAAAAGATACAGGCGAGTATATCGGTGAAATTTGTGCTATACAGTTAAGTGAGGATTTGAAAACTACCATAGGAGAGCCGTTTGTTCTTTTCGGTTCAAATGAGGTTCCGCTTTCCAAAGCGAATCCTCATCATATCAAAAACTATCTGCGTTACGGTTCTGATGCGCCGTTCCTTCAAACGTTGTCAAACGGGAGTATTTATCTGACGTGGTCACCGTTTTTTGACGGGAATTACGTTGTGTTGGGTGCGGTGTCAAAAAGTGGTGACATACACGGCCCGTGGAATCACATTGAACCGGCTTTATACAGTGATAACGGCGGTCATGCGATGTTTTTTAACAGAAAAGACGGAAGCTTATGTATGACCTTGCACGGACCCGAGATAGGTGCGCTTGAAAGAGCGTTAATCTTTGAAATGCAAGAAGAAGACGGCAAGCTTAAGATTTTAAGAGAAATTTAACAGAGGTGTACAAAATGGACGGATTTACATTTGAATACAAAGACAGCGAACAGCGTTCCGAAACCGAAAAAAACATAGAAATATATGAAAAATATGAATGGGATAATATGTGGATTGAACATGCGAACGAATCTGAAAGAAAGCGAGTTGCTTATATCGGTGATTCTATCTCATGCGGTATTCGAGGTCTGATTACACAAAGAACAAACGAGGATATTTTATGTGATGGTTTCGGTACGTCAAAGTCGGCGGATAATCCATTTTATATAAAAAGTTTTGAGCTTTTTTTGGAACAGTTGCCTCAAGTATCCGATATAATCATAAACAACGGTTTGCATGGTTGGCATTTGTCTGACGAACAATACAAAAAGCACTTTGATGAAAGTATCGAGTTTTTAATAAAAAAATATAATCGTTCAAGGGTATTCATTGTTTTGACAACAGCGCTTTTGGATAATGAAAAAAACAAACGTGTTATTGCCAGAAATAAAATAGCTCAAACTATTGCTCAAAAACACAGTTTGGCGATTATAGATTTATATAAGATAACAGAGGAAAACAAAGATAAATATTTGGATGATGGAGTGCATTTAAATAAAAAATTATATGAAAAGCTTGCTGATGAAATTATCTTACACATAAAATGATTTTGCGAAACAAAGAATTAAGGTGGTGGTTCGATGCAAGAAAAACAATATAGATTTAATTCATCATCAATTAAATATTTAATTGATGATAGAGGAACAACATCAATGCTGGTCTATCCGACCGAATGCGAAGACGCTGTGAAAGCTCCATGGAATATGCCGAATGACGCACTTGACCCTCGGGCAAGATATTTGCACTCATGGAATACGGGCACAATCGCGTATGTGCATATTTCGGGCAGGCCGACCGGAACTCCGGGAAGAACGTTAAAGGGGTATAATGAATTTTTGTTTTCGCGGCAGGAATTGATAAGTGCCGGAGATACAGAAAAAATCATTACGTATCTATCTCATGAAAACGGGTGTTCGATTGTTCATACATTATCCGTTTATGCGAACGGAGGATTAACGATTGAAACAGAATTTTTTAACCATAGTGATTTTGATGTAACAATAGATATGCTATCGAGCTTTGCTTTGG
>CAKSGG010000500.1 GCA_934454215.1 uncultured Clostridia bacterium | reverse complement strand
ACAGCGGAAGACAGGGAGTTCTTTGCATATTTTCGCTCGGTGTTTAAGCGCTACAATATTTCGCCCTCAAAGGCAACACGGCTGGAGTATGATTTTGTGACGCGAGTTGCGGAGAGTGAGTTCTATCTCCAGAAGATAAATGCGTGATGCTATTCTTTGTCTATTGCGGCTCAACATTTGAGCTGCCGTCTGCGCAGAAACCACTTGCATAACACCCTGCTCAGAGTTACAATGCAGCCAACAGCAATGAGAAACGCTTCCTGTCCGGCATCGGTGAATCTTCACCGGAAATCGGGCGGGAAGCGTTTGTGACCACATAGATTACCACAGACGGCGCTGGAACACCCGGAAACAGTGGAGATAAGAGCGCCAAAGAGTAAGTAAAACAAATAGGAAACGGCCGAAAACCGCTATAAACAAGCGGAAAAAGTGTTCAGCATCCCTTTGGGACCAGGAGGCCGTGCGTTCGAGCCGCACTACTCGGACCAAAAGCCCTCTGAAATCAACGATTTCAGAGGTTTTTTACTGAGGTTAATGTGTAGAACAGATCATCTAAAAAAGCTGCGGCAGTGCCGCAGCTTTTTGCGTCCAAAGTCCGGACACTTTTTGAAAATGTGTCGTTCCGTCTGTCCGCTGTTTCCTGTATAATGGAATCAAATCAGAGACAAGGAGCGATGTATGATGGCAGAGATCAAAATTCATGTATTCCGCACCGGCGAGGTATGCGTAGCGCCGGAGCGGCCCTTTGGCGGCGAGGGTTGCAGCATCATCAAAGCCTCTGGCGTATTTGCAAAGAAATCGGAGCGGCTGTGGCTGCCGGTGTCGGCCTACCTTATCGAGTGCGCCCACGGAAAGATCCTTTTTGACTGCGGCTGGCATCGGGATATGAGTCCCGACGGCGTGTTTGATAAGAAAGCGCAGGTCAAGTCCCTCGGCTCCCTGCCGCTGTATGTGACCAATCAGGGACGCATTGAAAATGGCGCGGCCATCGATGAGCAGTTGGCGGCGCTTGGCATTCGCCCTGCCGACCTGGACCTGATGCTGCTGTCCCATCTGGACTACGACCATGCCAACGGCCTGAAGCTGGTGGCCGATGCAAAGCAGATTCTTGTATCTAAGGACGAGCTGGCTTTTTCGGAGAACGGTACGCCTGTCAACCGTATCCGCTACAACGCAGATTGGTGGGCCGATACGAAAATACAGACCTTCGACTGGAATGGTACGGACGGCCCTGCGGGAAAATCCTACGATGTATTCGGAGATGGCAGTCTTGTCATGGTCAACATTCCCGGTCACTCCAAGGGACTGTGCGCACTGAAAATCACCGGTTCTGGCGGGCGGTTCGTACTGCTCTACGCCGATGGCGGCTATGCCCGAAAATCGTGGGAGCAGCTTATTACCTCCGGTATCGCAGATGATAAGGAGGCACAAAAGAAGTCGCTTCAATGGATACGGGAGCAGAGCCTGAACGCAAACTGCGCAGAGTCTCTTGCCAACCACGACCCCGATGTGCAGCCGCACATGATCGAACTGTGAGGCGGCGATACGAGAAAAGCAGCACTTATCACCGGCGCATCCGGTGGGCTGGGAATGGAGTTTGCCAGGATCTGCGCGCGGGAAGGTTATGACCTCGTGGTCGTTGCCCGCAGTTTCTGCACGTCCTCGTCGATGCGGCGGTTCCAGTCGGC
>CAKSGG010000499.1 GCA_934454215.1 uncultured Clostridia bacterium | reverse complement strand
CCGTACAGACCTACTATCAGCATATCCAAATCATTATAGCTGAACGGTGCATTATGTGTGGAATATGCAAACTGGCTCATTGCAATATCTCGCATAGATACCCAGTTATCCTGAATATCACACGTCGAACGCCACATATTAGTTCCCGAGTTACGCGCCCAGTCATGAGTTTGGTATTCGCCCCAGCTGCATGCCGAAAAAAGAATTTCCCTGCCGCAGTTTCTGAGCGCCATTGCCATGCGCCTGTACAGAATATGATCTTCTATGCCATCAGGCTTTTGACAATTGTCATATTTGAGAAAATCCACACCCCATTTTGCGAATGTTTCCGCATCGGTAAATTCGTGCTGGAAACTTCCCGGACGCGAGCCGCAGGTAAGCATGCCGGCGCAGGAATAAAGTCCGAATTTTAACCCCTTTGAATGAACATATTCAATAAGGCTTTCTATTCCGCTCGGAAACTTCTGCGGGTCTGCATACATTCTCCCCTCGCTGTCACGTTCCGGCGCCATCCAATGATCGTCCAGCACCAGGTATTCATATCCCAGATCACGCAATCCCGAAGACACCATTGTGTCGGCTATTTCCTTAATCTGATTTTCATTGATATCACCGCAAAAGCAGTTCCATGTGTTAAATCCCATAGGCGGTCTTTGTGCTATCATTTTTTATCTCCTTTACCTTTTTATTATTTTTCCTTGAACAGCGCAAAAACATCAAGACGCCCCATTTCCGTTATGAGCTGTTCCATATTTTTTGCGTCCATTTTCTTAAGTATTCTCGACGCCATCATTCTGACCGACTCGGTTTCGACAAATCTTTCATTGGCAATTTCTTTGTATGTCGAACCGTTGTTGAGCGACTTCAAAAGCTCAAATTCGGCAGGCGTCAATTTTATTAATTTATCAATTAAATACAGAAATGACTGTTTTTCAGCCTGAATTTTCTTCGCTCTTTGGGCAAGCTTATTTGCAATCTCGGTTTTTACCGAGGCACAGTTGTTATATACCGAGCGTATCGCCTTTATTATATCCTCCGCAGGCATGGTTTTTATGATATAGTCTACAGCCCCGTTACAGAAGGAATCAAAAATATATTCGTCAAAATCATAGCTTGTGAACATAATGATTTTTGTATTCGGCAGCTTGTCCAGTATTCTCGGTATCAGGTCTACTCCCGAATTGCTATCCTCCATTTGTACGTCGAGCAGCACAATGTCGGGATTACACTCGGCAGCCGCATCAACACAGCTCATTGTTGTAGACGCTGAACCCACAATATCTATATCGCCGCAGTTTTTTACCAGCTTTTTCAGAAAATCATGCCAAAATTTATCATCGTCGCATATAAACACCTTTATTTTTTCCATATTCTCCATTTCTCCCTGCCCCCTTGTCTGCGCTTCAGCATTTCCGAGTAAATCGGCAATACAATCTGGAACCGTGTATATTCTCCCGGAATACTTTCTACCGTAATGTCACCGTAGAACTCCTTGAGCATATTTTTCACGAATGTCAGTCCGACTCCGCATGCGTTAGTCCGTGACTTTGTTGAATAATACTGTCTGAAAATTTTATTCAGCTTTTTCTTTTCAATTCCGATGCCGTTATCCTCAATATCGATATATCCGTAATCGTTTTCCGTGCCTACGGTAATTTTTATAATTTTTTCAGAACTGTTTTTTGCGGAAATTGCCTCGGCACTGTTGCTTAATAC
>CAKSGG010000498.1 GCA_934454215.1 uncultured Clostridia bacterium | reverse complement strand
CTGCACTTAACTATGCTATTCGTATTCTTGACGGTGAAGATATAGACCAGGAAATTACATTGCTTCCCGATTTCCTTGCAACATCAAACAATTATGATTTGGGAGAATTCAGCAATGCACATATCGAAGTTATTGAAGAAGGTGTAAACTGCTTTAAAGATCAGGCAAGCGGTTTGCAGTGGCCTGCGGTTACAAGCGACCTTGGAATTGAGGTTCCCATGGAGGTTGTACTTGGAGAGTAAATGATAATTTGTTTTTCCGAACGCCGCATACATAGGCGTTCGGAAAAATTATTTTAAGAAAAGAGAGGAAATCCATGGCTGATTTTGAAATGAAAAATATCTCAAAATTTTTCCCGGGTGTAAAAGCGCTGGACAATGCGAATTTCTCGGCAAATAAGGGAGAAATAGTGGCGCTGCTCGGTGAAAATGGTGCAGGAAAAAGTACTCTTATAAAAGTACTTTGCGGCGAACACAAGCCGAATACGGGAGAGATTTTTTTCCAGGGAGAAAAATTAAAAATAAACGGCACAAAAAGTGCTATTGAACAGGGGATTACGGCTGTTTATCAGGAACTCAGTTTAGTTCCGAATCTGACGGTGGAAGAAAACCTTTTTATAGGGTTTTATGATACAAACAAGGCCGGCGTTGTATCTTATAAGGATCTTACAAAAAAGACGCTTGAACTGTTTGATAAATACGAAATCGACGATATTGATCCAAAAGCAAAGGTGGGAACGCTGCCGCTTCCTACAAGACAGACGCTTGAAATATTAAAAGCGCTTGTGAGAAACGGTGAAATTATTATTTTTGACGAAGCTACGTCGGCACTTTCGGACAAGCGTGCCAAATGGCTGATGAATATTATACGCCGTCTGGCAGATGAAGGCAAAGTTATTATATTTATATCTCATCGTCTTGACGAGATAAGAAAGCTGTGCGACAGAGTTATAGTCTTTCGGGCAGGAACGGACGTTGCCAATATGAGAATGGATGAAGCGGATCCTGATAAGCTGGTTACGCTTATGCTGGGACGTGAAATTGGAGGATATTATCCCGTAAAAGAGGACTTCACACGCGATGAAGTGCTTGTAAGCATGAAGGGAGTTTCCAGCGGTCACAAGCTGCAGGATGTTGATCTGGAATTGCATGCAGGAGAGATACTGGGAATAGGCGGTCTTGCGGGACAGGGTGAAACAGAGCTTTTTTCTGTATTGTTCGGATTGCTGCCCTATACAGGGGAAATTAAGGTTAACGGAAAAGCGGTTAAGCTGAATTGTCCGAAAGACAGTATTAAAAAGAATATTGCACTGATTCCCGAGGACAGAGGTTTGCAGGGCGTATCCCTTACACAAAGCATAAAAGAGAATATTGTTATGGCATCCCTCGACAAGATTACCAGCGGACCTTTTATTTCAAAGGCAAAGGAAAAGGAAATTGTTGATCGTATGATAAAATCTTTTTCCATTAAAGCGGAAAGTGAAGAAACGCTTGTGGGTACGCTTTCAGGTGGAAATCAGCAAAAAGTTGTGTTTGGAAAACAGCTTGCCACAGAGCCAAATATTATTTTGATGTATGATATTACCCGCGGCGTTGATGTAGGCACAAAAAAGGATATGTTTGATACTATAAAGGAAAATGCCAAAGAAGGCAAGGGAATTTTATTTTATTCGACGGATATGGAAGAGCTTGTGAATGTATGTAACCGCATTATAGTGGTA
>CAKSGG010000497.1 GCA_934454215.1 uncultured Clostridia bacterium | reverse complement strand
TTCGGATATGACATTAAGCGTGTACCTAAAATAAGATTGTTCATTGATGCCGGCAAGAAGGTGCATGGAACCAAAATTGACAGCAAAGATAAATTTTATAACAGATTTCCGTCCGCAGCCAGAGAGAAGATTTTTAAAATTGATGTATCATCAATGAACAATCTTATTTTAGGTACACGCTTAATGTCATATCCGAATATGGGTGGATATGATGCTGCATCTTACGGAAACTGGCTTGATATGGTATATGACGGGGAAATGATGACTGACGCCAGGTTCCCTAATATAGGAACAGTAAAGGTTGCAGCAAATAGTTCTGATGCACAAGTATTGCTGACTGACGAAAATGTTGATGCCGGGAAGTGGGTTTTTGATGAAAATGTACGGTTTTTGGCTATAGACCCCAACGGATATATGTTTTTCGGTGGAATTTTAAGCGGATATAATCCCGAAACAAAAAAGTTTGCTTTGTCGATGCATACCATAGGAACAACTGAGATAAAACAGAATGTGTCAGTGGGGTCAAGGCTGAGTTTTCGCAATGCACCGGAATTTTGTGACCAGGCAGGCGAATATTTTATGGATTTGACAAATAAATGTATATATTTTTATCCGCCCGACGAAACATTTTCGCATGATGTAAAAATAATGAGCTTACGTACTCCGATAATTAAAATAGAAAAGGCAAGTAATATTATTCTTGACGGGTTAACAATTCAAAATGGCGGTGAAACCGGAATCGTGGTGTCGGAATCACGAAATTGCGCGGTGAAAAACTGTACAGTGAAAAATATAAGCGGCAGCGCGGTAAAAATTCTTTCATCTACATGTGTAACTATAGAAAATTCGGCAATTCATGATGTAGGGCTGGTAGGGATTCAATTATCAGACGGCGGAAATTACAGAACATTAACGTCAAGTGAAAATGTTGTTAAAAACTGCGATATATATTCAGTAGGGAAATTATCGCAAACTGCAGGAAAATGCATAAGCTTGTCAAGCGAAACAGGAACAACAATAAAAAATAACCGTTTGCATGATGTTACGCATGAAGGTGTTTTCCTTGATGACGCAACACAATGCTATATCGAAAATAATGAAATTTATGATGCGGTAAATGATACCTATGATGCCGGTGCGATATATGCCGGCGGTTCAAGATTTAAAGGTGTTGGAAACCTGTATAAAAATAACTATATTCATGGTATCAGACTTTCAGCAGATGCAACCGGAGGCGCAGTTGTTGGCTTGTATTGGGATGACCAAATCTCAGGACAGACAGCGGACGGCAATATATTTGCCGATAACGCATTTGGTATGCTTGTCGGCGGCGGTGACTGGAATATAATAAAAAATAATATTTTCTTTAAATCAAATGCAAGCATGACATATGATAACAGAGGTGAAGGCTGGCAAAAGTCTGTTGATGGCGGTGCTATTAAACTTCGGCATGACAACGAACTCGGCGCCGGAAATACCCTTTGGGATACAACATATCCTTACACAAAAAAGGTATATGAATATGCTAAATCCAATAATCTTACCAAATTAAATGCACCGGACGAGAGTATAATTAAAAATAATCTTATAATAAATACCGGCGGATTTTCTTTGGCAAACAGCGTCACCGAAAATGCTGTTGAGATTTCTGCAAACTATAAAACGCCTGAAAATGATACGGCGCTGCCGTTTGCTAACACGGATAATGGTGATTTTACATATCCTG
>CAKSGG010000496.1 GCA_934454215.1 uncultured Clostridia bacterium | reverse complement strand
GGAAAGACCGTTGGAGATTACACCACAGATGAAAACGGCTATGCCATTACCGGGAACTTGCCTCTGGGCCGCTATACAGTGGTGGAACTGCCCACGGAGGATGCCTATTGGGCCGGAGAGTTGGGCTTCCATACAGTTCTGGTCGCAGGTGGCAAGGATACTATGGACACCTGGCTGAATCGGGAACAGGGCCTTGTCTGGATTTACAAGAAAACCAATACCGGTGAGTCTGTAGAGGGCTGGCATATCACCATCTATTCGGATGCGCAATGCACCCAGGAGCTTGGAACAGTCATTACCAACGCCGAGGGCAAGGCTGGGCACTACCTTAGTCCTGGCATCTACTATGCCAAGGAAACCGGCGACGAGCTGGGGCGGTTTGAGGATGAATACTGGATGGTGGATGAAACTGTTCAGAAAATCGAGATTCTGCCCCATGAGGATACGGAGATCACCTTCACCAATGTTCAGTATGGTAAGCTGAAAATTCAGAAAACCGTGGAGGGTGATGGTAGTCTGGCGGGTTGGGCGTTCCGGGTGACAGATGCCCATGGGAATGCGGTGGAAGGTTCCCCCTTTACCTCTGGTGAGGACGGCCTGATCCTGACCGCCAATCTGCTGCCTGGGGAATATACCGTGGAGGAGCTGCTACCGGAGGATAGCCTGTATCAGTGCAAAAGCAAAAATCCACAGAAGATTTCAGTGGTCCAGGGACAGACAGCGGAGGTATCCTTCGCCAATGCCCTGCGTCCCGGCTCCATTACGGTCAAAAAAGTGGATACCACCGGAAGTCCGCTGGCCGGAGCCACATTCCTAGTGGAATGGAGCGAGGACGGAAATACCTGGCAGCCTGTTCAGTATTCCGAAGCTGTGACAAAGGGCGGCTGCTCTGCGGAAGGGCTGACGGATGGCTGTCTGACCAGTGGTGAGAATGGGGTTCTCCAATGGACGGGCCTGCATCCCGGCCTCCAATATCGCCTAACAGAAACGAAAGCCCCGGAGGGCTTTAAGCTGCTCACAGAAGCGGCATTCACAGGGACGATTCCTACCGATACCTTGTCCATAGAGCTGACCGTTGTCAATGCTCGAATCTTTACCATGCCGGAAACCGGTGCGGTATCCGGGGCTGTGGTTCATATCCTGGGGATTGTTACGGCGGTTGGCAGTTTGGCTATGTTTGAACTGCGTAGGAAGAAATGCCAGATAACGTAAAAACGAGAGGGCTTTCACCCTCTCGCTGTCATTAAAGTCTCGCACTTTGGATGTGGGTGGCGAAACACCCGCTGTGAATCATCTGATTCTCCTATATTGTAAGCATTCCATTCTGAAAAAGCAATACCTTTTTCCACAGGAGGGAACAATCCATGTCCATACACTTCTTTGCCAGGGATAAGCCCCTGGTTTTTTCATGCTCAGAATTCAAAATCTAACCTCAAAATCACATTCAAGAAAGGAAACTGCTCTATGAAAAACATCACAAAAATTCTTTCCCTGTTCCTGGCCCTGACTCTACTCCTGTCCTTCCCGGTAGCTGCTTCCGCTGCGGAGCTGGCGAACGTGCCCACCATCGATGAATCCAAGACCGGCTCTCTGACCATCTACAAGTATGACCTCACGAACGCTGAAAAGGACGGCGTTTGGGATTCCAGCTATGTGTCTACCGGCGTTTATGACGAAGCCGGGGTAAACAATGTTCTGGGCGGAAATGCTTCCTCCACTCTGGGCAACGG
>CAKSGG010000495.1 GCA_934454215.1 uncultured Clostridia bacterium | reverse complement strand
GTCACTCGGATTTCCGTCCCATTTTGAATTTACAACCTGATAGTCATACGAAATCACAATCGGTTCTCCGTTATTTGCCGCTTCATTTACAGTATAACGAAAAATAAATTGCTGTTTCCATCCGTCATTATATCCCCAATTATATTCTGTTCCGTTCTCATCGTCCTGTGTTGTCAAAGTTCCGTCATCCTTCAGTTTAAACTTATACGGACTTCCTCCATATTTTGCAGCATCCAAAGCCGTGTATTTTTCTTTCAGCGGCTTAACATCTAAACCATTCGCCAACTGCAAGCTACCGTTTGTTAAATAAGTGTATGCCTGTTCCGAACCGCAGTCTCTGTGAGTTGTCCACGCCGTATTTTTGTCGCTTGATATAATCTCCGATGTCTCCTGTGCATTTACCGCCGACGGTAAAATACATAAAATCTGCGCTGCGACCGCTGCCACAGCAATCGTTTTCTTAATATTCATTTTTACTCCTTCTTTCTTTTTATTTATATTTTCACAGCAAATTCTTACTGTATAAATATCATTAATTTAATGTAAACTCCTGCGGAAGTCTGTATACAATTCCGCTTTTATCGCCCTTTAATACGAATACCTTTACGCTTTTTGATTTTGACATTTCCGAAATCGGTACGCTGCCCTCCGCTCTGCGCCTTGAATCCGAACCTGTCTGCTTTGCAAGCACGATATTAATTCCCGTCATTGCTCCGTACTCGTCATAGCTTGCCGCAGCGACATAATACTCATCATTTTCACTTGAAAGAACATAATCAATTCTGTCGGAAACTCTTGTAAATTCCGCTCTTGTCAGATTATTCGGGTACTCGTCGGTTCGGAAAGAATACTTATTATCAGCCGACCTCAAATATTCGTTTACAACAAGCGGTTTGTTTATAACAACAGCATACTCCTTACCGTAATACAAGCCGCCGTCGCCTACGCTTACTGCAAGCTGCTTATTATCATATTTCTTTTCAAGCGAAATTGAGTTTTCTATCGGCTCATCGGAATCGGCTTCGTAAATTAATATATCTTCGGCGTTTATTTTTTCATCGACAGGGTAATTAAAATTAATTTTTATATCCTCTGTCGGGCTGACTGTTCCGTTGGGGGCATACACTTCTGCATTCAGCCCTTCAACTCTTTCGGCTTTCATATTTCTTATATTAATAATTGTTTCTCCCTCTTTGGCAATATTTTCCGCTGGGCAATTGACCGTAACATTAATTGTTTTCAGATACACTCCGTCATCTGTTGCATATGCGTTATTTGCCGTGTAAGCGTATGCGTCATCAAGCATAAACACTTCACCGTCAAAAATAACAGCCTCGGCTTTTACACGGTTATTTTCTGCATAAGGCGCAATCACAAGTTTCGCATTATGCCAGCCGTCAGAGGTAGAAGCCCTTTTGGGGCGTATAATCTGCGCTCCGTTTATAAAGCATCCGTACATTGACGTTTCACTCGTTTCGGAGGGCATACCTATCATTACTCCCATAATGTCAAGTCTTGGCATTCTCCATTCATAGCTGTCACCGTTGGAAATGTTATAGTCGAATGAAACAACTATATTGTTTCCGTCATTCTCCGTTTCCCCGACTTCAATTTCATATTCCATTTTGTTCCATGATTCATTTCCGTATCCGAACTGCACTTCCTTGCCGTTTCTGTCCGTATACCAATACATATTGTCGCCCTTTATTTTTTTATTGCTGTTAGCATAGAAC
>CAKSGG010000494.1 GCA_934454215.1 uncultured Clostridia bacterium | reverse complement strand
CATCATCAATGGTGTTTAGTCCCAGCCTGTCCGCTTCGCCCATAAAATCATTTTGTATTTTTTCAAAAGCATATACCGCTGTGTTTTCAATACGTACCCGACCGTCCTGCTCAATAAAGCAAATCTTGTCTCCGGTTTTTTAATTCAACCGTTTTCTTATCGCATTAGGTATCGTTACTCGTCCGCCCGGCATTACACGTGCCGTTTCCATAATTAAACCACCTCACGCATTTTTTGGTAAAATGTATTTCCACCGGATGGAACTACCACAAATATGTTTACTGCATAATCTGCCAACATCACCCTAAACCACATTCCTTATGACATTTTTTTAAAATCCTCCAGGTTTAATTTTTTTTTTAATTCTTCCTCTGTCGGCATATATAACTTATACTTTGACGCATATATTTGCTTGTTATCCTCAGACAAGGTATATTTTTACAACCGCGTCGCTTTTGTCCGCACACAACACAATCCCAATAGGAGGATTGTCTCCGTCATTCATCATTTCCCGTGTGTAATAATTTACGTACATCTGCATTTGTCCCAAATCCTGATGCGATAAATCCCCGATTTTTAAATCAATCAAAACAAAACATTTTAAAATGTAGTTATAAAATACAAGGTCAATGTAAAAATGTCTGTCATCAAATGTTATATGTTTTTGCCTTGCTACGAACGAAAACCCCCTTCCCAATTCCAATAAAAATTTTTGCAGGTGATCTATCAGTGCCTGTTCGAGTTCTTTGGGGATTCTCTTCCAAGTCTAAAAATTCGAGTACATACGGATCCCGAATTATCCTTTCATATTCCGGTCTCGGCTCCAACTTCTGAACTTCTTCACTTACTGCTTTTTTATCCCGACTCGAAAGCAATCGTTCGTAAAAAAAGGAGTTTATTTGTCTTTCAAGTTGACGCACGCTCCACCCCGACTTTACACATTCTTCAGCATAGAAATTTCTTTTTATTTCATCATCAATTTTCATTAAATGCAAATAATGCGACCAGCCCAATTCGCTCGACAGTGTTGAGCGAATTGGGAAAGCCAAATAAAACTGACGCATTCTTCTTAAATTCTGAACAGAAAAACCTTTTCCGAATTCCTCCGATAATCTTGATGATAGGTATTGTAATATATTTTTTCCGTACTCCGCCCTATCATTATCGCCACATGCCTTATATATCTGTTCCCCTATTTCCCAATAAGCCAAAACCATCGAATTATTGACCGATGTGTATATTTTTTTCTGAGCATTAATAACGCTTTTTCTCGCAGCTGCATATGTACTTTCTTGTATATCATTCTGATTCATTACTTCACTCACAGCTATAGTCACCTCCCTGTTATGAATAACAATATCAATTTTTCTATAGTATACCACAAACTGCTAAAAAGATCAGTTCAAGATATTTGCATTTTTTGAGTATCCCTAATATGTATTCCTCGAAATAGGATATCTCGGTTTTGTATTATCTCATATACGTGATGTATCTCAAATTTCAAACTGTCCTCCTATTCCTCCAACTCACCCTATCACAGAAAATCCCCTAACCTTATATCCTCTTTATCTTGGTTTTCCCGCATTCCTGCCCGCGGCCTGTGCACGATAAGACCGCGGGCGGTTCCTGTGCTTACAAGGTACGGTCAAATGCGGCTTTTGCATTTGCCGTCCCCCGTAAGCACATTAGTGCGACAAATTTTCAAACCACCCAATTTTGCAAGTCCCGAAAGCC
>CAKSGG010000493.1 GCA_934454215.1 uncultured Clostridia bacterium | reverse complement strand
TCATCGTCCCGGGCGGTTACCTTGCCGTCCACAATCTCCAGCCCTGCCACAACCTCGGTTTCCAAGGGCATAAACTGGGTGATGGAGATGCCAGACAGGGGGATCACATCCGGCTCCGCCTCCTTCAAAGCGGCATAAATGTTCCCCAGATCCTCAAAGGACTTCACGTTTTTCACATCCAGCCCGTATTTTTCCGCCATGTCCTTGCGGAACCACATCCCCCGCTGCTGATACATGACCTGATTCATCGGCACTGCATAAATTTCACCGTTTACGGTCATAGCATCTAAAATGTAAGAATCAAAGAATTTGTATAAATCGGGGGTTTCCTTCTTCATCAGGTCGCTCAACCCATAAAAAGCGCCTTTTTCCACATTGGTTTCATAATTATTTTTCCAGTTGGAGGTGAACATCAGATCCCAGGTTTCGTCATTGGAAGCCATCATCAGGTTGGCCTTTTGTTCAAAGTCCCCCACCTGCACAAATTCAATCTGCAAATCTGCGTTGATTTTTTCTTCCAGATATTCATTTACTTTCGACATTACCTGCTCATAATCCTCCGGCTGCTGACCGAAAATGACCCATTTTAAATGAGCGGTTTCACCACTTGTTCCGCTGCCCCCTCCGCAACCGGTTAAGCTTGCAAGCAGCATGCTTCCTGCCAGTATCATTGCGCCGATCCGTTTTCTCATCTTTCATCCTTCCTTTCTTTTTCTGATTTGCTATTCTATTCCGATTACTGCTGTGCCTTCCACTGGTCGTACTGCCGCTGGATTTCGTTCTTAATCTTTTCCTCTCCTGCCAACGCACGCTTTGCTTTATCCTTCTGAATGGTAGCGTCCACATCCTCCACTCTGCCGTGGAGCAGCGCCTGACTGTATTCATTGGCTGCGTTCAGGTTGGCAAGCTCAGTCAGCACCGGCTCCTTGTCAAACTGGAACCCGATGTTTTCATCATAAGGTGCCTCGTGATTCATCCGATCCGTTTCCTCCCAGACGGTATCCTCATAGCCGGGCATTAAGTACGCCAGGAACTGATTGCCAATCAGGTACTCCGCCACATAATAAGCGTCCTCGGTGGGGGTGATCCGATTGCCCTCCTTGGTGTAATTTACCCCTTCAATGCCATATGCCATCAGGTTAAACAGATACGGGTCGGTGGTCATCAGCTCCAACAGCTTTAACGCCTGCACCGGGTGCTTGGAGGAACGGTTAATGGCAGTTGCCGCCCCCTGCACATCGATGCGGCGCATCTTCATATCCGTGGTAGGGATGGCGATGATATCAAAGCTGTTGGCGATGCGGAATTTAGATTCCACCCCCGGCAAATACCGGACATACCGGGAAAATAGCTTACCCACCTTAACGTAAGTGTTTTCCTCAAAATTAACCTCCTGGGGAATGTATCCCTTGACATAAAACTCTCTCGCCGCCTTGTATCCCTCATATTTTTCCTCGTCCCGGGCGGTTACCTTGCCGTCCACAATCTCCAGCCCTGCCACAACCTCGGTTTCCAAGGGCAAAAATTGGCCGTTGGAGACGCCAGATGCGGGAATCATATCCGGCTCCGCCTCCTTCACAACGGCATAAATGTCCCTCAGATCATCAAAGGACTTCACGTTTTTCACATCCAGCCCGTATTTTTCCGCTATTTCCTTGTGGAACCACATGCCCCGCTGCTGATACATGACCTGATTCATCGGCACTGCATAAATTTCGCCTTTTACGGTCATAGCG
>CAKSGG010000492.1 GCA_934454215.1 uncultured Clostridia bacterium | reverse complement strand
CTTCCGATATATTATAAATATCGTGTTTGCCGTTCATTTTGCTCTCTTTCAGCAATTTTAATTCATTAAGCATTTTCACGAGAATTATTTCCTTGTTCTTTACTAATCGATTATATATTTTTACAAACGCCCTATATACTTTATCCTCAGCAATTTGCGGATTTGCACACTTTCCCAACCCTATATCCCGATTTCTGCACAGCCAATGCTTTGTCTTTGAAGGCTTTAATCTGTATGCACTTCCGCACTCGGCACAGTATATTTTAAGCCGCAGCGGACAATCTTCCGTGATTTTTCCGTGTGTTGAATTAAATCTTACCGATTTTTCCGCAAGAAGCGCATTTACCTTATCGAACAGTTCTTCCGACACGATTGGCGGATTGGCGTTTTTCATATAATACATATCAAGTTCGCCCTTATTTGTTTTGTACTTAAACGGAAACTCCGTAGTATAAAACTTTTGGTGGAGCGAATCGCCCTTATATCTGACATTGGTCAGCATATATTTGATATGGTTCGGCACCCATTTTGAAGAACCGTCTGCTTTTTGGATTTGCATATCCGTCAGTTCTTTTGCTATTTTTATAAGGCTTTTGCCCTCTTTGTATGCTCTGAATATGAGCTGTACTATTTCTGCCTGTTCCGGTATTATTGTAAATACTCCGTTATGTACACTGTAACCATATGGCGCACTCCCTTGTTTGAATATGCCGTTTTTCATTCTGCCCCTGACCGCCATCTTTACATTATTCGATGTGGATACAGACTCCTCCTGAGCTATGGATGCTATGGCAATCAATTCTGATTCTGCCGTAATCTTTCGGGTGTCAATCTCATTTTCCTCAAACACCACATTTACTCCTATGCTTTTTAACTCCCTTACCGTGCTGATACAATCATAGGTATTTCTCGCAAATCTGGAAACCGACTTGGTTAGTATAAGGTCAATTTTTCCTTCTTTGCAGTCAGCAATCATTCTTAGGAACTCTTCTCTTTTGTCCTTGCTTGTTCCTGTCACCGCCTCATCGGCATATAGGTCTATGAATTCCATTTCCGGATTTTCGCTTATATACTGTTTGTAGTAATCCATCTGTGTCAGAAATGAATTCAACTGGTCTTCCGAATCGGAACTGACTCTTGCATAAGCTGCCGTTCTCAGTTTCTTTATAGTTCTGTCAACTGTTTTGCTCGGCGGTATAACAATGATTTCTGCCATTTTACTCTCTCCTTTCCTCTGTTATCAGCACACACAATACCACAAATCCGTGAATATATCTATTACCAAACGCAATAAAATTCACGGTGTGTTTTATACTATTCTGCACGAATACTTATATTCAACATTTAACAGTTTCGATATGTTTTTATCCGTGCTTTCAAGTTCTTTCCCGGTTATCAATTCAAGTTCTTCAAGTTTTTTGAGTATTGAGTTTATCCAGATATATCCCACTGTATTTTCTATTTCCTTTTCTCTCAGCATATTTTATCCTCCGCATCTCAAAGAACAAATACAGAAGGAGTAAATAAACCCACTCCTTCTGTATTATCTTTTATTATTTCATTATCACTAATCGGTATTATTCTCCTATCCCCCGACTTTAGGGCAACGCACGAACTGTTTCAGCTTAAAACATCACAGGAATTCCACCTCCCCGACATCCGTCCGGGCCGCGCTCTGGGACTTAACCTCGACTGCACGGGAGTATCATTATAGGCAACTGCTATCATGGCTGCATAGCTGCTATACTAT
>CAKSGG010000491.1 GCA_934454215.1 uncultured Clostridia bacterium | reverse complement strand
GGATGTTACGTATAAAATAGTTTTAAAGAACGTAACAAACATCTTCGGCAAAAAACTTGCCGACACAGAGCTTACCTTTACAACTGCAAAAACAGAGAAAAGACTTGAAAACATAAGTGTGACAAGTGGCGGCAACCTTATAAACAATGGGGATGTGATTTCATCTGTGGATTTGTCCTGCAATATTGTTAACGAAAGCGATGCAGATGCTGATTTAAACCTGGTATTCGCAGTTAACAAAGATGATGAAACGGTAAAAGCGTCTTGCGGAAATTTTGAAGTGCCGGCAAGCAGCACGTTGCCAAGCGTGGAAATTAGTGTTTCGGATTTGAAAAAATATGTACACGACGACACATACAAATATGAAACCTATCTACTGGATGAGCAGATGTTACCGGTTGAATATGAGGAACGTACAAAAAAGGATGTAATGACAGCATCGGCGAGCCTGAAAGGTGCAAAACTGGAGTTTGCGGCTGAGTTTTCAAGTGCAGAAAAAAGAGCAGTGACCGTTATGATGACAAAATCAGAAAACAGTTCTGGTACAGGTGATTCAATAGGCTATTTTAAAACCGGATTTACTGACGAAGACGGGTGCATTAAGATTAACGGTGAAGTGTCAGATTCGGTTGAAAGCGGAGATTATTTCCTGCTTGTTTACGGTGAAGGAGTTGATGAACCGTACAATCGGAAGGTACATTATACCGGTGCTGACATAAGAGAAAATCTTTCAAAGGTAATAAGCGAAGGAACAGATACTGATATCGAAGCTTTGCTTGACGATGCAGACAAAAGTATAGACCTGAAGGCTATGGGAATTATGCTGGATGAGTATGAAAACTTATCTCCGGAGCAAAAAGATTATGTCTGCACCCGGACTGCAGATGAGGAGCTGGATTCCGGAACATACACGGATTGCATTAATATGCTGAACCGCTATATAGTTCTTGCAAAGTTGAGAGCATTGAAAAATATGGAATTTGCAGAGACTGTAATAAATAATTCAGATTTGCTTATGATAGAAAAACGTGTTGTCAAGGTGTTTGAAGGGGCAAAAGCTTCCGGAAACACAAAGGCGTTTTCTATCATTAAAGATATAGATAATTACAGTACGATTGCTGAGTTTACGGAGCAGATTAAAAAAATTGCGGCAATAACGGCTCTTAATCTGGTAAGCGGCAATGATTATTTGTCGGTTTCGGACGTATTGACGGAATTTGCAGACGTGATAGAAATTGATGCAGAGGACAGCTTCAGTAAAAATAAAATCAGTGAGTATAATCAGACATTGGTTTTAAAGGAACTTATAGGACTTAACTATACAAGCGCAGAAATGATAAAAAGTGCTTTTGATTCGGCTGTAAACAAATATAGAACATCGAGCATATCGGGCGGTGGAAGCAGTAGTGGCGGCGGAAGCAGTAGTGGCGGCGGAAGCGGCGGTGGCGGAAGTTATCGCCCTAAAGAGTCTATCACGGTGACAGGCCGTGTTGAAGACATTGTTGCGGAAAGTAAGAATAACACCGATAAAATATTATTTACGGATATTGAGGGATATGACTGGGCAGCTGATGCAATCGGTGAATTGAGCAGTGTGGGAATGTTGAACGGATATGCCGATAAGACATTCAGACCGGCGGCATCAATCAACCGAGCAGAGTTTGTCAAAATAATTATAAGCGGAATGTTTACAGAAGTCGAAATGTCAGATGTGGACTTTTCTGATGTGAAGGAAACAGACTGGTACTATC
>CAKSGG010000490.1 GCA_934454215.1 uncultured Clostridia bacterium | reverse complement strand
CAACATATACATTGTCTATGCTTTTTTCTACCTCCAAATATTTGGATAATGATTTTGCCAGCTGATTGGTTTTGCTTAAAACTTCCGTTTCGTACGGGTCATTTCCTGTCGTTTCGGAAATTTCTCTTATTTTTGCATCGTGTGAAACAGAGGTCGCCGCTGATGTAATTGTTGCAAGCTGCCTTTCAATATGCTGCTGCACGGTTGTAACCATTATTTTATCAGATTCCGCAAGCTCTTTCTTTATTGCGTTTTCGTCAAAATGAAGCGCAATTATACCGGATAAAATTGGAATAGCAAATATTGAAAAAAACGTAACCATTATCGTTCCGAAAAAGTCGCTTGAAAAAAATTCTTTAATTTTCGTTCTCTTCATTAGGTGCATTCCTCACTTTATCAACATGGTTAAATTATAATTATCGTCCATTCATTCATAATCTTCTTCCGCAATAACAGCAATTTTTTTAATATAAAGATACTTGTCTGCACCCGTACTGAATCCAATATCCGCCAAAGACATATTCGTTGATTGCCTGAATTGCGCGCCATGCAAAACATATGTAATTGTTTTCCACGTAAGCGTATTTGTCATAGAATTTACAAGGCGCACATTTTTATTGTACGATGTACTTTCCAATGCACCATCAGGGCGTATTTCGGTATATGACATATTAAGATACCCATCAGTGTCTAAATATGTTACTTCAACGGCAATATCATTTGCATTACCTATTTTCGGAGCTTTGAAGAATATGGCATACGCCCCGCCGCCGGATCGTTTGGAGGGCGGCGCGCACATACAAGTTGAGGTGTTTTCGTTACTGTCTGAAACTGTTGTCTTTATGCTGTACGCCGCACGTTCAGGGTCTGTTACAGCTACGGTTTCAACACCGTCTTGTGTCCCTTCATTCCACGAAAGCATTTTTTTCGTTTTTGCTGATAGAACAGCGCCGTTTGCAGAATTTCTATTGGTATCTCTTACCTTTACCTCATAATTATAATTTGTATCTTGCTCTACGCTTTTATCTATATATGAACACTCTTCCGTTTCTTTAACAAATACTCCGTTACGATATATTTCATATACAGTTGCTTCATTATCATCATAGCTTTGCTCCCAGGACAAATGAACAGCCTTTGCTTTCGCTGTGCACAAAATATTTTCTATATCCGTAGGAGCATTATTTCTCAGAGACACATTGTTTTCATCCCATAAATAATATTCTGTATCATCATTTTCTCCCTTTACTATATTTTCTATACAAAAACTGTTATCCTGATAAGTCGTTGAAATATTTTTTACATCGGTATATGTTCCGACTTTTTCTCCCGTGATTTTATTGGACACGACTGCCGCAAACGTAATTCGTCCGGTTATTTTATAGTTGTTAAATTTCAGACTTGCGGTAATAGTGCCGTTCTCCGCCAAAGACTCTGAAACAGATTTTTTAATATCCGCTGTAATATCGGAATATATTTTTCCAACACCTAAAATGCAATAATCAAACTCCCTTGTTAAAACAGCGCACCCGCAGACAACAGTTGCCTTAATTGTTACATTTTCATTTTTTTCATTTCGCTTTAGCATCAATAGACTGCCGTTCACTATTTCTGCCGCATTTGTGTTGCTGCTTTCCCATGTTATAATGCTTTGGTGAATCTCACCAATAGTAGGAAGCTGAATATTTTCTGTTACATCCGCTCCACTTTTAGGCATAAGCTTCTCAATGGCAGCACAGTCCTCAGCACAATAACTATAATCCATTATTT
>CAKSGG010000489.1 GCA_934454215.1 uncultured Clostridia bacterium | reverse complement strand
CTTTGCGGCAACAGCACCCACACGCGCGGCAAGCGACTCGAAATCGCGCGGCAGCGGATAACTCATATCCCGCAGAATCTTCGCAATAGCGGCGCCTTCCTGATAAAAATCAAAGGAATAGGGGCTCACCTTGCCCGACGTATGCAGTTGTCGCGCCATTTGCAAAGCGCGTTTCACCTGTTCACGGTTACCATAATCAAGCTCAGAGCAACCTTCAATGTAACGAGAGATTTTCCAACCCTCTTCCGGCTGTTCGTACACGAACGTATCATCAAGGCCCAAGTCCTTCGCAACTTGCAAAGCGAAAGCCTCCGCCTTACGGTTCACAATTTCCTCGGTGCCCTTACCCGGATGACGATAGATGTACTTTTGACCCTTCACGGAGAAAAGCGTGGACAAGTTCGTAAGACCCGCTTTCACGGGCGTCACATCGGTTATGTCCTCGCGCGTGCAATCAAGCGTTTTGCAAATGTTGTCCAGAATGCGACTATCCACGTTAATAAAGAAATCGCGGTCAAACGCCACCAGATCCGCCACGGTATCGAATTCGTAAATCACGTCATCGGGGAATTGCTTCTCATATATCTCCAGCTCAGAGATATGATCGGATAAAATATCATCCCACAGCTTATCACGCGTAGAGGAAATATCGTACTCGGTTTCAATAATGTCCATCAATCGCTGCGAAAGCGCCGTATCAAGATACGCAGGGCCGGCATAGTAGCGCACGGCACCCGATGCATCTTCGCGCGCAACTTTGGTTATGCGCCCCGCCTTATCGCAAGACACCACGTATTTTCTTTCCACATTTGCGCCGAGTACCGTGGAAAGATACGGACGATACACATAGGGCGCGAAAACGTTTTCGGTGTAATACTCGTCTGAGCAGCACACATACGTGTTGCCCAGGTATGTGCGCGCGCTGAAAAGCGATGCGTAATTACCACGTTCGGCATATTGCGGGTTCACAACAATGCGAACACCGAATTCATCCTCCAAGTAGAAGAATTCTTCTTTCATGTAGCCCACAACAACAGTGATATCGCTCACACCCGCCTGATGCAGCTGGCGAATCAACCGCTCAATCAAGACCTCGCCGCGCACTTCGAACATAGCTTTGGGACGCTCGAAGGAAAGCGGCGCTAAACGGCTTGCCGTTCCCGCAGCAAGGATAACCGCGCTTTCCACACGATACGGTTCAAGCGCCTGAATGCCCGCCTCGGTAACGCATCCTGCCTGGTCAAGGAAGCCTTTTTCACGCAAATCTTTTAGCGCCTTATTTGCGGAGCCCAGAGAAATGCCAGCGCGCGTGGCAATCGCCCGCTGCGCCTTACCAGGAAGCTCCTTGCAGGCAAGCAGCACTTCAAACTGGGGTTTATTCAAACTTTCGTGCTGTTTTGCCATACTGTCTCCCCATTTGCAATCGTCCAAACCACGCCATAAGCACAAGAGCCGCGCCTTGCGCGCAACGCAAGCGGTTTATGCGGACAGGCTCGTTTTAATACGCTTTCGTCGCTTCGCCGCCGCGAAAAACCCGCTAGCAAACCCGCCCCCCTGCTTTTCCCTTCATTATACCGTGTGTTCACAATAGCCTAACAACCAACATTTCATGAACACACGAACGGCAAGAATAATGCTCGATCGACATATCCCCTGTTCGCACGATGAAGGCAGAATCAACGCATCCGCACAGCATCGGCGCGCAGGATTATCCGGAAAAATCGGAATGTTTCCAATGTGTTACTCGTTGCGCACACCTACGTTAAAAGCTGC
>CAKSGG010000488.1 GCA_934454215.1 uncultured Clostridia bacterium | reverse complement strand
AGTATTCGAACTTTGATATATAGAATCAATCAGAAATGATTGATTTTTTCGTTTTATAAGAAAAAATCATAGAAAGACCAACTATAAGAAGTCAATAGATTTATAGAAAAAAATTTAAAAAATTTTTCCAAGAAAAATAGACATCACAAAATAAGCGATTTTTGATATGTAAAAATCGCTGGGGATAACTGTAAATCTAAATGCTATTGTTTAGGTACTTCATAAGGTGTGTTGTTCTTTAATACAGCATAAATGATATTACACATTTTTCTAGCAACAGCACCAATGCAAGTTTTATGATGTTTGCCTTCTGCACGTTTCTTTTGATAATAATCTTTCAAAACAGGATCTGTATTAGAAGCAACGAGTGCGGCTTGAAATAGAGCCTTTCTTAAATAAGGTGAACCTCTTTTAGACATAACGTTGTGTGTGCCTTCAAATTCACCAGATTGAGAAATTGTAGCATCAATGCCAGCATATGCAACTAATTTAGAAGGTTTATCAAAACGGCTAATATCGCCAAATTCACTGATAATTACAGCACCAAGAACTGGCCCAATACCAGGGATTGTAGTAATTGGAGAATTAATTTTTTCCATTAGCTCCTTAATTTTGGTTTCACATTCTTTAACTTGATTATCAATGAACTTAATTTGTTCAATTAATAATTTTAATTGAAAAGTAAAACTTTCTTTAGAGAAAGTAACGCCAAATGAATTTTTGGCAGAATTAATAAGTTTTTCAGCAGTACTTTGACCGATTTTCTTTCTACTAAGATTTTCAAGAGTTTCTGTTAATGATTCAACAGAAAGTTCTTCAAAGTCAGAAGGAGACGAAAAATCTAAAAGTAATTGCTTAGAGGTAGTTCCAAAAGTGTTTGAAAAAATGGTTTGATACTCAGGAAATACTTGGTCAAGAACACAAATGACTTTACGTTTTAAATCACCAGCAGTTTGAATAAGGTAATTTCTCATACGACAAATATTTCTAAGAGAATATAAATCCTCATTAGAAAGAGTAGTTTCAACAAAATCACCGTAGCGAATTAAATCTGCAATTAAAACAGAATCAATAGTATCATTCTTACGTTTACGAATTTCAGTACCT
This sequence comes from uncultured Clostridia bacterium, assembly GCA_934454215.1. GTDB lineage: Bacteria > Bacillota > Clostridia > UBA1381 > UBA1381 > Ornithomonoglobus_A. The sequence continues at coordinate 671 of CAKSGG010000488.1, read as the reverse complement.
TTACGCCAACCATCAGTTTGAATAGGATTGATAACATGAATACAATGAAAATCGTAATCATAAAGAAATGAATAGATTGAAAGCCAATAATGACCAGTAGCTTCCATACCTACTGTAACATCCGTAAATTCAGAATGTTTCTTGATTATTTCAAGAAGAGATTTACCCCCTTCAGTAGTATTAGAAAAAGAAAATCCTTTAAAAATAGTTTTTCCTTTTTCATCCATTAAAGAAGCAACGTGAGTATTTTTAGCAATATCAATACCTAAATAAAACATAATAAAACACCTCAAAAATAAATTTTAGATAGTGTAAAACCTCTACTCTTAAAAGCGACACAACCTTGTTATATATACGGAGAAAATCCTAAAAAGGAAATCAACATCCAACTCATTCATATACAGCCAATAAGAAAGAGGCGCTAGTCTTTCTAATCACGAAGATAAACTTCAAGGTGGGATGAGCGACACTCTATCTAAGTTACTATAAGTATATAAAATTTAACTTATAGTGGCAATAGGTTTATAGGTAAATCCTTTATTAAAAACCTAAATATATTATACAAGGTGGTCAGAAATATGTTAAAAATAATGTTGGAAAGCAAAGCAAGTGAAGAAGAACAAATTATAAAAGAAAATGAAGATTATATTGTAAAAAGTCCAGTTAGAAGG
>CAKSGG010000487.1 GCA_934454215.1 uncultured Clostridia bacterium | reverse complement strand
GTGAAGGCGGCAGAACCGTCGGTTCCGGTGTTGTTATCGAAATCAACGAATAATTTCGAGTTTAATCGGATAAAAAAAGGCAAGCTGCAGAGTGAAGTGCTAAAATGATGGTAGACACAAAAAAGTGCCTACCATCATTTTTTGTGTTAAAATAAGAAAAAGGAGTGAGTAAAATGGGCAGACCTAAAGGCGGAACGAACACGAGCCATAGTAAAGAAGAAAAATTGTCGTTAGTATTACGTAATTTGGATGGAGAAACTGCGAGATCACTTGAGAAAGAAACTGGCATATGTAATTCTCAAATTCACAAGTGGACAAAACAATATTTAGAAGGCGGAGAGGAAGCACTTGTAAACAAACGCAAACCGGGCAATCCGCTGTCTAAATACCAAATGAAAAAGTGCTTAACACCAATGGAACAGCTTGAGTACAAAATTGCAAAGTTGGAGCGAGAGCTGCTTAAAAAAGATGCGGAGGTAACACGGCTAAAAAAATCAACAGAACAGAAAAGGGGCGATGCGGCAAGAAAGTAATTCAGCAAATATATGCTTGTATTGAAAGAGAAAGTTCAAATCATTCAATTAAAGAACTATGTGAAGTGTATGAGGTTTCTCGTTCGGGATACTACAAATGGTTAAAGAGAAAAGGTCACTTAAACTGCTATGAAAAAGCACATAAAGAACTTGATTACTATGTGTCAAATGTTCATAGCCATTATCCATCTCAGGGATACAGAACAATAGCCGACACCTTACTGAATGAATACGGATGGATTGTGTCAGATTATTCTGTCATGAAATCAATGCAAAGATTAAATATTACCGGATACGTTAGAAATACAAAAAGCTCTTACACCAACGAAGGCGAAGAGCATAGCAGATATCCCAATATATTGAACAGGAATTTTACGGCAGATGAGCCTATGCAAAAAGTAGTGACAGATGTTACATATATACAAAACAAAGGTAAGTGGTATTATTTTGCTTGCTACCTGGACTTATTCAACAACGAAGTTATTGATTATGAATTAGGAGATAAATTTGATAATTTCCTTGTGATGAAGCCGGCTAAAAGAATCCTCGAAAAAGCAAAAATGAGCACCGATTCCCCAATCATTTTCCACAGCGACCAAGGTGTTCAGTACTCATCAGCAGGTTATTGCAACCTATTGTCATCATACAATGTTATTCAGAGTATGTCAAGAGCCGGAAACCCGAGAGACAATGCTGTTATTGAATCTTTCTTCGGAAGATTCAAGGATGTTATGTCTTCCCATTTCCACTACCAGACGTGTGATGACATTCATAAAGCTGTTCGTGATACTGTTTTTTACTTCAACAATATTCGTCCTCTTAGAAAACTTAACAAAAAGCCGCCAGTCCAATTTAGATTGGCCTGGCAGCTTAATTCTTTTTTTGTGTCTACTAACTATTGACTATCTCACTGCAGAGCTTGCCTTTTTTGTTCACAGTATTAAAAAAAGCGCTAAAGCTATTGCAAAAAATAATGAAATGCAGTATTATATAAATGTACGAATGTGCGAAAAAATACTTATCTATAATCCAGAGGAACGCGCGGCAGAGAGCCTGTTTCGGGCGAGCGCACTGGCTCTTTGAACTTTCAAAGAGGCAACTGTATTGCGGAGCAATCCCTCATTTATGTCATTGCGGTAAAAGCCGTGAGAAGGCGAGGGAATTGCGTTGAAGCATAGCCAGGAGACTTATTGTTGAGCATGTATCATACCGTATCGGCAGTATGCCGTGGAAAAATGCTTTGCT
>CAKSGG010000486.1 GCA_934454215.1 uncultured Clostridia bacterium | reverse complement strand
CCGTTGTTTACCGAAATCACATCATTGTTATCCGACACTGCCGACATAATTTCAGCTTTTTCGGCTTTCAGTGCCGCATCATCTTTATGCTGTATTTCAGTAATGTTTTGAGTTTTCCGGATTGTGTATGCCTCTATAGGTGTACAGTCACCTATTTTTAATACGGTTTTTGTTTCCGACAAATCAAGCGTTATCGGTGCATATTTGCTTTCTGATTCCGAATATATATCATTTAAATTCGGTGACGGAAGTGTCTGTTCGGAGTACAAAACTCTTTCTGCCGTAACATCATCAATATAAAATATATCACCTGCAGAACATTCCGGGAAAGATATAACAGCGGAATTGTCATTGCTGTTTGATACCCAATAGCAATACACCTGCGTCCATCTTCCCTCCGGCAAATTAATTTCACCGCTGCCTTCAATGTTATACGGAAACTCCGTAACATTCGTTTCGCTGCCGGGGTTCTTATCTACAGAAATCTGCACCTTTGCTGCATTTTTTACTTTTTCAGCATAAATCCATGCGCTTATCTTATAAAGTTCACCCGGTTTTGCATTTTCCCCTATTAGTTTTTTCACAGAAGTATTTGAGTTTTCGATAATTTCATATCTCATTGCACCGCTGCCGCTATGTGTTATTTTATCACTAAGCGTTGCCTTTTGATACATATTAACCATTACCGACAAATTATCCTCATACGTCAGATTATAATCATCTTGCTGAGGATTCCACCACAAATCTACCGGATTCATACCAAAAGTTTTCTTTTGTGCAATTGTAAGATTATTTTTTATTACCGAATTCCATGGCGAGCCGGCATCAAAATACTTACTTTCATCATATGTTATGTTTCCGTCAGCATCGGTAACTGCTGTATCCAGATATGCTTTTTCCTTTGCACTGTCTTCAAGAAGTCCTTTCCAGAACGGATATGTCTGTATCCATTCAGACTCATCATATCCCGGTTCACTGACAATATCCGGCGCCCAGTTTTTGTATTTGCGCAGCCACTCCCCGAGTTTTACCCTGGTATCAAATTTTTCGAAAGAACAATCAATAAATAAATTATTTGTAATTGTGTTGTCGCGTCCGCCGCCAATCAGACCGGCTGAAAGACTGTCCGCAACAATATTGTTGGACACGGTAAATCCCGATGTGCTGTTATCAAGATAAATCCCATGAATTCCGCCCCAATTGTTATACGATTTTGTTAAGTCATGCACATAGTTATTCAAAATTTTTGTACCGGTATATTCCTTTACGTTAATTCCGTAAATCGCACCGGCATCGGATAAACCTCGCACTACGTTATATATCTCATTGTTTTCAATAATCATTCCGTTGCTTTTTGGTTCAAGGAACACACCCTGGCTTGCAGAATCATGAATAACATTGTTTCTTGCGATATTGCCCATTCCTTCCATAGAAACGCCGCCTTTATTTACGAATTCTGCCGCATAGTCATATATATGGCAATTTTGAACATAATTATCGCCCGGGGTAAGAGTCGGAATGTCGCCGCCGCTTACAAATACTCCCGAATATGCAACGTCATGAATTTCGCTGTTTTTGACGCCGCAGTTTTTGGACTTTGTAATTTCTACGCCCCTTCCGCCGGCAGCATGAACTTCCGCACCGTCCAAGGATACATTCACGCAGTCCGAAATCGTAACCGCATTTGCGTTATTTTTCCCGATTTCAATGCTCTTTATCGTTATATTTTCACTGTTGTTTATATCAAAAATGCTATAGTTTCCCATTGTCAATTCAATATTTT
>CAKSGG010000485.1 GCA_934454215.1 uncultured Clostridia bacterium | reverse complement strand
AAATATATCCGCTTTAAGCTTTACGGCGGCAGCGTTGCCGCAAATACCGCAATAACACTTGTGCAAACCGTTTTTATAGTTTATGAATTGCCGTTTTGGATTCCCGTTCAGGTACTCGGCGTAGCGGCGGTGGCGGCGGTTAATTATAAGTATTTATTTTCAGCACTCGGAAGAATAATACCCTCTCTGCGCAGATAAGGAGATTTTTATGGCATTTTTCAGCACAACATTCGGAAAGCTTATTATCACCTTTTTGGTTTCAATGGTCCCGGTAATTGAATTACGCGGCGCAATACCCATAGGCGTGGGTATGGGTCTGCCCTACTGGGCAGCAATACCCGTGGCTATAGTGGGCAACCTTGTTCCCGTGCCGTTTATTATTATATTTATCAAGAAAATATTTGCCTTTATGCGCGAAAAAATGCCCAAACTTGACGGGCTTGTAACCCGCCATGAAAATAAGGCGAACAGCAAATCCGAAACGGTGCAGAAATATGCATTTTGGGGACTTTTCATCTTCGTTGCCATTCCGCTGCCGGGCACGGGCGCATGGACGGGCGCGCTTATAGCCGCAATGCTTGAAATGAAGCTTAAAAAAGCTTTCCCGTCAATCGCACTCGGCGTGCTTACCGCAGGGGCTATAGTTACGTTTGTAACATATCTTGTGCCGGTAATAGCGCGGCTTTTCGCATAGGGTGAAAATATGCCGCTTTGCGAAAAACCTGTTTATATTCATGAGCCCACGCCGCTGCAATGCGGGCAGGCGGTGCTTGCCATGCTCTCGGGAAAATCGGTAGAGGAAATAATAAAAATTGTGGACACCGAGCGCGAGACCGACCTTAAAATGATGTATTCCGCGCTGGATAGGCTTGGCATTACATACGAAAAAAACCGCGTAGCGGTAAACCGCCGCGAGGAGCTGCCCGAAATATGCTTTTTAAGCCTTGAAACGCCGCGCTGCTGGCATTGGTCGCTGTATTTTAAGGGCAAATTTCTTGACCCCGAGCACGGCGTGCTTGATGATTTTCCCGAATCGGGAAGGAAATACTATTGGAAAATAACCGATAATTAAATTTTTTCTTGCATTTGTTTTAAGCTTTTGCTATAATAGTTGCAAATCGCATTATGGGCAAACCCGCCGAAAGGCTGGGACGCAAAGTTTAGTGTCTAACCGGAAATTTCCGTATGATCGACTGACCGCACACTTTTTTATGTGCGGTCGGTTTTTTTGTTGAGGTGATAAATTGAACCGTGTTTTAAGGGAAGAAAAAAAGTTTTTAATAAATGTGGATGAGTTTATTGCGCTCTCGGGCAAGTTGGAAAACGTATTGCACGCCGACCCGCACAACGGCACGCACGGCTATACGGTACGCTCCCTTTATTTCGATACGCTTTACGACCGCGATTTTTTTGAAAAGCAGGCGGGTGTGGAGCTGCGCCGTAAAATTCGGCTGCGCTGCTACGACCCGAAAGCGGATTACGCCATGCTTGAAATAAAGCAAAAGCAGGGCTCAAACCAATTAAAACGGTCGCTTAAGCTTAAACGCGAGCATGCCGCTCGCCTAACATTAGGGGATTACTCGCCCCTGCTTTTATACAGCGAGCCCTTTGCCGCAGAGTGTTATGCTTTAATGCACACCCACTGCTATTTGCCAAAGACCGTTGTGGAATACAACCGCAAGGCATACATCGCCAAGGAAAATAAAATTCGCATAACCTTTGATAACCGCATTGTTTCCACCGAAAGCTGCTTTGATATATTCAGCGAAAGGCTCAATATGAACC
>CAKSGG010000484.1 GCA_934454215.1 uncultured Clostridia bacterium | reverse complement strand
AAGTGTGCTTCATCGACATAAACACGGGTGTATTTGCCACGCCGCCTGTTTGCCATAACACGGTTAAAAATATTATCGAGCATAATCAAAAGTCCGATAGATTTCATCTGTTCGCCAAGTTCCAAAATATCATACGCAACAATGCGGTTATTTGTATTGACATCGCTCTGATGTGCAAATGCGTCAAGCGAGCCTGTTGTAAATATTTCAAGCGATAGTGCAAGGTCTTGTGCCTCGTCCTCCGGCTGACGGAGTAATTCGTTGCGGAAGTCAACCAAAGTAGGCATATACTCTGATTTACCGCTTAAATATTCGCCGTAAACCTTAATTGCACAGCGGTCGATAATAGACTTATCCTTTGCACCGACACCGCCGCCGAGCCTTGAATCATTGCTTTTTAATAATTGGTCGAACAGGGATATTAAAAACTCCGATTTTATCGACACGGGGTTTTCGTCCATATCAATATCGTTGTTTATTTCAAGTGCGTTAATATTGTTTTTCGATGAAGCTGAAAGCGTGATAACCTCACCGCCGAGATTTCGTATGAGAGAGCCATATTCACGCTCAACATCTATAACGATAATATCGTCATTAGAAAACAGAGCCGACATCAGAATTTCCATTTTTGCCGCAAATGATTTACCTGACCCGGACACACCGAGAATAAAGCCGTTTCCGTTTAGTAACAGCTTGCGATTACACATAAGTAAATTGTGTGATATTGCATTTATGCCGTAATACAAACCGCCCTTGTCGATTATCTCCTGTGTCTTATACGGAGATAATACCGCCGTACTTTCGGTTGTGAGCGTCCTCATAGCTTTGATATTCAGCGTTCCGAAAGGTAATACCGTCTGCATACCGTCCTCCTGCTGATATTTCAGCGTTGCAAAATTGCAAAGATGTTTTCTGCCTATCGACATCAGCGTCTCGGTGTCGTTATCGAGCTGCTCCAAGCTGTCGGCAATATGCAATAGCGTAACCGTTACAAACATCATTCTCTGGTCACGGGTTGTTAAATCGTCAAGAAATTCTTTGATTTCCTTTCGCATTTGCTCCATTTCATACGGAATGTTTGCGGAAAAGTTATTGTTTTCGTTTTGTTTCTGCTGCCATTTGGTTATATCCGTTTCAATGGCAAGCAGTTTTTTCTGAACTATCTTAACCGCTTCATCAGTCGGTATCGGCTGAATTGTGATAGATAACATCATACTCCTTGAAAAGTCGGTCAGTTCCGAAATCATACTGTCTTTTAGGAAAGACGGATACTCTTTAAGAAAAACCGTCCTTGCGTATTTATCGCCGATTTTTATATAGTCTTTCTTAAATTCCAAGCTGTCGGGTGCAATGTAATCTTTGAAATCCGCACCTTTCGCCATAGCTTTTTTGAGGTCAAAATCAAATTCTTCATTTTCGCCCGTTTTGAAAAAGTCATTAAAAATGCGAAGCCTGTCTTTATAACCAAGCTCCGCTATTTTTGACGATATTTTCGCATAATCGGCTGTTAGGTCATTGCCCACACGGGTGAAAAATGTCCGAGCCTCCTCGATGTTTTCCTTTTCGGTTGCAACCGTAATATATTTCTCGTGTACGATATTGTTGCTCTCCGACATTTTATCGCATAGTATGCCGTTCAGTTCCTGCGTGTATTTTCTGTAATTCGGATTATCGGACGGCGTTGTGATTTGCTCAAATACCTTATTGTGAAGCTGTCGGTTATATATCGTGATTTCAGCCATAGCGTCTGTCGGAAGTCCGTTAAGAATTGCAGAGTGGGCAAGAAA
>CAKSGG010000483.1 GCA_934454215.1 uncultured Clostridia bacterium | reverse complement strand
CTTCATACCATAATTTTACCGAAACTGCCTGCAATATTTATAATCGCGAATTGAGTTTGGTATGTGATCAGCGATACGGTGCAAAGGATATGTACAGAATAGTTGAAACCGTTAAAAGATTTTGTAAGGAAGAAAAAATATGTTGAAAGTTTATACCGCGGATCAAGCTTCCGAATGGGATTCAATAGTGTCCTCGTTTGAAAAATATGATACATATTGGCTAAGCGGATATGTTAAGGCATTTGAATTGCACGGCGACGGAAAAGCATTGTTGTTTTACTATGCTTCCGAAAATGCAAGAGGAATAAATGTTGTAATGAAAAGGGATATTTCCGAATGCAATTATTTCAAGGGAAAAATACCGGAGAATCTTTTATTTGATTTTTCGTCTCCTTACGGTTACGGCGGTTGGCTAATCGAAGGAGATACGGAAAATCCGGGTTTGTTTGCCGAGTACGAGGAATGGTGTCGAAACAATAATATAATCAGCGAATTTGTCAGATTTCATCCTGTTATAAAAAACAGCATAGTCTGTGAAAAAAGCTATGTTGTATCACAACTCGGGAAAACCGTTACGCTTGATTTATCTTCACCTGAAACTATTTGGGATAATTTCACCAGCAAAAACAGAAATATGATTCGAAAAGCTCAAAAAAACGGTGTAAGAATTTATAACGGCAGATATCCGGAATTATTTAAAAGCTTTAAAGATATCTATGATAAAACGATGGATAAGGATAACGCTGATTCATACTATTACTTTTCCGATGAGTTTTACAAAAGTATAGAAAACGATCTCCCGTTTAACGCGCAGGTCTTTTTTGCCGAATATGAACAAAAGATTATTGCTTCCGCGATTATGCTCGGAGCAAACGGATTTATGAATTATCACCTTTCCGGCTCATTGAGAGAATATTCAAATCTTGCCCCTACAAATTTATTGCTATATCATGCCGCTCTTTGGGGGAATGCAAACAAATACGGTACTTTATATTTGGGCGGCGGAGTAGGCAGCGGAGAAGATTCGTTGTTTAAATTTAAAAAGTCGTTTTACAGAAAGGACGATCTAAACAGTTTTTATATAGGTAAAAAAATTTTTAACAAGGGAAAATATGAAGAATTGAAAAAAATGAGAGTACAAATCAATGATGAAAACTTTTTCCCGAATTACAGAGCCAGCGGTGTTTGATTTTAAATCAGTAAAATTCATTTGAAAGAGAGAATACATGAATATCTTAATTTTAGCTAACAAGGATACCGGATTGTATCAATTCAGAAAAGAATTGCTCACAAGGCTTATCGAGGAAAAAAATGATGTATACTGTTCGTTCCCGTTTTCGGATAGAACCGATCAAATAACGGAATTGGGCTGTGAATGTATTGATACAAAAATTTCAAGACACGGTACCAATCCGTTTGAGGACTTTAAACTCTTTTTAAATTATATAAAACTCCTGAAAAAAATAAAGCCGAACGTTGTTTTAACATACACGATAAAGCCTAATGTGTACGGCGGATTAGCATGCTCATTGAAAAAAATTCCATATATTGCAAATATAACCGGTCTCGGCGGTGCGGTTGAAAGCGGCGGACTTATGCAGAAGCTGACACTTTTTCTGTATAAAATCGGGCTGAAAAAGGCTGAAAAGGTTTTTTTCCAAAACAGCACCAATAAAGATTTTATGCTGAAAAACAAAATTATAAAGAACAATTATGACGTTCTTCCGGGTTCAGGCGGCAATCTATTGCAGCACGGCTTTGAAAAATATCCTAATCACGACGAAAAAATCATTTTGCTTA
>CAKSGG010000482.1 GCA_934454215.1 uncultured Clostridia bacterium | reverse complement strand
CAACAATTACCCGTGGAACGTGAACACGAACATTGGCGTGCGGTGCGTGTGTGACAGTCTGTAATCTGCCAGGGTGGGCGAAAGCCCACCCCATAGAAAAATATATAAACCGAGGATAAAAACATGGCAGAGAACAAGAAAAGCAATGAAGCGGATGCGTATATGGAGAGCATGAAAGCGTATCAAAAGACCTATGATTTTCTTTTATACCTTTATCCCATATTGTCACAGTTTCCGAAATTTGAGAAATTCGCATTGCAGAGCCAAATTAAAACGGCGGTTTTTGAAATGCTTAAATCAGTAATCAGATTTAGAAAGACCGGGACAAAGAGCCATATATATAACGCAGATGTAGAGTTGCAGTTTATCAAAACCCTCATACGGCTTTCCTACGATTTGGAATATCCGGCAATGAGCAAACACAGATACGAAGTATTGAGCAAGAAAATGACAGAATTAGGATGTATCATTGGCGGAATAATCGAAGCCGTAAAGAATGGAAATTGGAAATAATGTTGGCATTGCCAATTTTATTTTGGGGAAACTGTTAATATGCACCGGGCCAGTTCACGGAACTTTCCGAGCCTTGCACGTCCTCATTGGCGGCGGCAATTGGAACAACGGCGTGCATTGCGGTAGCCGTGCCGTCAATTGCAACAATTACCCGTGGAACGTGAACACGAACATTGGCGTGCGGTGCGTGTGTGACTTTACAATTTTATAGACATAGAAGCCCAAGCGGCCACTAGCAAAGATTTACATTTTTTAAGTAAGTCAGACGGTTTGCCCGTTCCGGTGTGATGCCGGACAAACTAACAAAGCAAACCACCTTTTAGTAAAATAGAATATTTGAAAATTGGTAGGGATTAAATGAAAACAGTAAAGGGACTACATGAGAAAATGGGGACCTTTGAAAATGCCAATACTTCATTCCACCAGGCGGCCAGGTGCAAGCGGTACACGGATGAGGTATTGGCTTTTTCTATGGTTAAGGAAGAGGAACTTTTAAGAGCAACCGAAGAAATACAGAATTTAACATATAGGCAAGGGGAATATAAGATATTCAAAGTGTTCGAGCCAAAAGAACGGCTTATTATGGCGTTGCCGTTCTATGATAGAGTGGTGCAACACATGATTTGCAACGCTATTCAACCCGTATTTGAGAACGGATTTTATTACCATTCTTACGCTTGCCGGACCGGTAAGGGGATGCACGCCGCAAGTGATACATTGTATCAATGGATGTATGAAACAGAGGTAAAGCAAGGGTTAAGGATGTATGCCTTTAAAGGGGACATATCAAAGTATTTTGCATCTATACCACATGACAAATTAAAGGATGAAAACCGCCGCTATATAGGGGATAAGAAAGCCCTTATGTTAATGGATGATATTATAGACCACAACGGCATATTGCCGGACGGTGTGGGAATACCCGTTGGAAACCTCACAAGTCAGTTATTTGCGAATGTGTACGGCAATAAGTTAGATAAATTTTGCAAGCACGTTTTACATATTCCGTATTTTGTGCGGTACATGGATGATTTTATTATCCTATCGGATGATTTGGAGCAGTTGAAAGAATGGGTTAAGAGAATAGAAGAATTTTTGGAAAATGAAATGCTTTTGCATATCAACCCTAAAAGCACAATCCTATATGCCGGGAACGGCATAGATTTTTGCGGATATATCCACTATGCAGAACACAAGAAAGTAAGAAAATCATCTATCAGAAAGTTAAAGCAAGATGCAAAGGCGTATGAGTTGGGCGAATTGCCGCCGGAAGATTTCAACCGGAAGTA
>CAKSGG010000481.1 GCA_934454215.1 uncultured Clostridia bacterium | reverse complement strand
GTACTCAGTAACATACAAAATGCGCAAAAAACCAAAAACAGTTTTATCGTTTTCATTTTGTTTCCTCCTTAAATCTGATTTCTATAACACTGTTCCATGCATTAAGCTTACTGCCATTGCCTATATACCGAATGTATCTGACGGAAACAGGTTTGAAATCAAATTTCTCCCAAGTTCCGCTCTCAACACTTCCGTCGCCCATACCTTTATAAACTGTAACAAACTTCTTTCCATCCTCAGATACCTGAATTTCAAATTCGGCATTTCTTCCGTTATTTTGATGGAATACTATTTCAGCATTACATATCTTGGTATTCTTATCCAAAACAAAATCTACGTATCTGCCTTTTCCGTTTGCGCTCCAACGTGTGGAAACATTTTCATCTATCATTTTTGCAGCAACATTTTCTCCGTCTGCCGGACCGTCGTCCGCAATTACTTCAATAATTTCCGCATACCCCTCCGGCTTGCTGTAATCAACCGGCGGTGTAGTTATAAATGCGGTATCAGTCAACGCATCCCACGAGATTGTGCCTCCAAAACTCTCAGCAACAGCTCTTGCCGGAACCATAAGCTCACCGCCATCACGGTATACCTCATATACCTCGCTTTTTTCACCAACGGATACAAGTTTTGAGTTCTCGTCTACAGTCATCAAAACAGTTCCTTTTTCGTTTTGCACGGTTGTAACACCGCCATCTGTGACGCTTGTTAATCCGTAATACCGTTCAAACAGCGATATTGGCAGCATAAGAACATTCCGGACAATTGTAGGCCGTTTGGACGAATAAACAAATACATCATTTATTCTCACTCTTATTTCTCTGCCATCAGCTTTTTTTATCGGCTCGGCCGTTATAGCCCCGGCGTTACTGTCCGTTACCGGCTTAATGCTTATTTTGCCGCCTTTAGCTGTAAAAGCTAAAACACCGCCTTTTTCTGATACTTCAACTCTTTGATTTTCATCTCCGGCAGTAACCTCCCACACTCCGGCAGCTACATCACATATTGTATACTCATAATTATCACTGCCGTAGGTCTCAAGCTCAAAGCCGCTATCAACTCTGTCTCTGTTTTTGCCGAACAGTACAACGCGGTCTGCAATTTTCACTCCGTAAAACTCATCAGCAACTATTTTCTCTGTCGGAATGTAATTTTCCTCATCTGCATCACTCACCTGCAAAACATTAAGAAAATAATCCAATTTGGAGGCAGCCGACGGTGAAATCTCAACGCGATAAGAATTTCCCTCGGAAGTCTTTAAAGCTGACGGATACCCCGGATAATCAACCCCATTCACATTGCTCCAGCCTGTTTCTTCACTACCGACAATACTTATATCTGAATTTTGCGGCAGCAGATTATCCACTGTAAGCTTACCGTTATATCCCATATTAAGGCTCTGGGAACCTATGGTTCTTTTCACCGTGACTTTTGCACCGTCAATCGCCGGTTCCTCCTGTGTATGAAGCAGCCACGTTTTTTTAAATCCCGAATTTGGGGTATTAACCCTGTCATATACAATTAAGGCAGCAGGTACTTTGTCATTAAAAAGATTCAGGAACATAAAAGACCTGTCAAAGCTCTCAAGCTTATTTTCGTCATACGCCTTTGATATATCACCTTTTAAATATGTATAATGCGGCTTTTGAGGGTTTTTGGGGTCTATTTCTTCTCCCTTAACCTGTGAAACGTTATGTTCAGGTTTCATCATATCGGCAAAGGAGCCGGGTTCACCCAAATTCTTTTGCAGTCCATCGCCCGTTTCATCGGCTATCAGCATGGTATTATACGCTATTGACTGAGA
>CAKSGG010000480.1 GCA_934454215.1 uncultured Clostridia bacterium | reverse complement strand
CCATTAATACTGCTAAAAGTACTATATCAAAAATATCTAATTTTATATTTGATGTATTCCTAAGCTTAGAGTTTTCAATTAAAACAACATAGTTTAGCTGTTTTATTCCCATAAGAATTGGAGCTAGAATTATTGAAATTTTAGTTGTAATGTCAAAATCTATATTTAAGATTAAAATACAAGCTATTATAATATATAATACTAGTAAACCAAATATATAATTTATATACTCTATATAAATATCTTTTTTAAACTCCTTTTTAAAATATGGATATGCTTGATATACTCCTAAACATAATACTAGAGATATCATCTCTCCATAATTTAATATAACTGATGACTGACCCCTAAGCTCCGCTCCAAAGTATCTACTAAAAAGAATTGTGTAAATTATTCCTGTAAAAATGCCTATAAATTTGGCTATTACAGAAAATATATACTCATTGTTAGTTAAATTTTTTATTGTTACTTTCGATTGCATGATTTTTTACCTTCCAAAACCGATTTAATAATATATTCAGTATTTTTATCAATATCTACTTCGGTATTAATTTTAATAAACTTTGAACTTTTATCATGTTCTCTTAAATATTTATTAATACACTCTAAATTAAATTTTTCTATTTTATACATATTTTTTTGTAACTCATAATTATCTATTATATCTAATCTTCCATTATCCCTTTTTCTTGATTTTATTCTCTTTTGTACTTCTTCAATAGAGATATCACATTCTATATGTATATCAACTGGTGTTTGTTTTTTTATGACTCGTTCAAAGTTCTTTAAATATCGTGGTGTAGTTGATATATCATCTCCACATAATAAAGATACTGCATGTTGTATATATCCATGATCTATCAGTACAAAATCATATTTTGAACCTCTTTTACACCATGAATATATTATACTAATCTTAATAGCAAACCAATAATAGTACCATTTTCTTTTTTTTTCTAATTTAAGAGAAAGAAATAATTTTAAATAATCTATTATTGGTATATCTGATACATAATTTATTTTTACTTTTAAACTTTGTTTTTTAAATTCATTGGTAATATCCTCCCATAATCCAATAGAAAAATTTTTTGTTTCTAAACTAAACTTTATTGAATTAGCTAATGTACTTTTTCCGCATGCTGGTATACCATTAAACTCAATTATTTTTGTATTTTTTCCCACAATAAACTCCTTATCTGATATATTTCATCATTATAATCTTGTGTAGCATCTATTATATGTATATCCGCATCTATAAAATTTAGCTTTTTAATAATATTATGTTTACGAGTTACCATTTCTAGGTCTTCTTCTGGCTTTCTCATAATTGATACTTTTGGTGGCAACATTAGTTTAAATACAAGTTGAGGATTTATACTTGTAGCTTTACTTAAATAGTATTCTTCTTTGTCAGCACATCTCATTGCATACTTTTTTAGAATCTTATTATTGATTTTCCCTATATAATTTGAGCGAATTTTAGGACCATCATTTATTCCTAAGAAATCTACTTGTGGATACCTATCAAAAATAGCTATACCACCTTTATTAGAATACTTTTGCGCTTTACAAATAGTTTTATATGTATTTTTTGCTAATGATTTAAGATCACTTAATGTTAGCCATCCACTTATAGCTAAAGTAATTTTTGATTTTTTATTAGGCAATTTATCTCTTATTTTCTTCTGCCAAGAATTATAATGTTCACCACTTCCTAAATAGAATTTTCTAGCATCCATTTTCCATGACATCCACTTTTCTATTTCATCTGTAACAGTACTTTTTCCCGAACCATCTTGTCCAATGA
>CAKSGG010000479.1 GCA_934454215.1 uncultured Clostridia bacterium | reverse complement strand
TTGTAAAACCCGTTATTCCGAGTTCCTCAGCCAATGCTTTCCACGCCTTAAAGTGAAGCTCGTCAGTTGTTACCAAAACTCCGTCCAAATCAAATATTACTGCTTTTATCATTGTATTTTCCCTCCGATTTTTTACTTTAGATTTACACCGTTATGATATTTCCGTTTAGATTTACTTCTATTTCGTTTCCGTCAATTCTTTCAATATTACAGCCTTTTTCATCTACTGCAATCCGCAAAACAGTATTATGATATGTCAAATTAAACGAATAACCATCCCAGCCTTTTGGCAAAACAGGAGCAAGCGATACTGTGTTTTCATCAACTTTAAGGCCACCGAAACCCATAGCCAACGCCAACCATATTCCGCCTATTGAAGCACTGTGAACACCCTCATTTGAATTACACAAACTTTCGTCCAAGTCAACACCGCAAGCCTTTTTATACATAGTTTCCGCCTCGTCAAGTTTGTGTATGCGAGCCGCAACCAATGAATGAATGCACATACTTAGCGACGAATCGTGCAAAGTCCGTTCTTCGTGATAGTCATAGTTCTCTGCGATAATTTTTTCATTGAATATTTCCGGCATAAGATAGAACAGCATCATCAAATCAGCCTGTTTTGCAACCTGCATCTTTTGTATTTCACTGAAACCGTAATCATTAAATATAAGTCCGACTTTATTCTTGTTTTTATACTTCGATGTATCTATGCATTTCAAATCAAAATATCCGTCAAAGGACGGTATAATTCCATCCGCATTTGCTTTCGGCAGATACAATTTATCAGCGGTTTCTTTTACATATTTGCATATACCCTCAATGTCATATTTGCTTTTCAAATGTTCCGGCATTATATCTTTGATTTTTTCAAGCAATGTCAAATTATAATGTGCCATATAATTTGTATATGTGTTATTATCAACATCGTCTTTATATTCATCAGGACCTATTACATTCTTTATTTCAAAACGGCCGTTACATTCCGTAACCCTTGAACACCAGAATACAGCAGTAAGCAAAATCATCTCACATCCGCATTTTTCCATAAAGTCTGTATCGCCCGTAACATTATAATACTGCCACACGGCATATGCAATATCCGCCGATATATGAACTTCTATTTCACCCATAAGATTTTTGCGTACTTCTCCGGTGAGCAAATCCAAGTCACCGTATTCGGGACAAGTTTCACCGTCTTCCGTCCATGCTCCTTCCCACGGATACATCGCACCTTTAAACCCATATTTTTTTGCTTTTTCTTTTGCACAATCAAGCAATTTATATCTGTACTCAAGAAGATTTCTTGCCGTTTTGGGTTCGTTGAATATGAAATACGGAAGAATAAACATCTCGGTATCCCAAAACGAATGTCCTTTATATCCTTCGCCGCTTAATGCTTTTGCACCGATTCCGACACGGTTATCTTCGGAACTTGACATTATGTTTAAGTGATAAAGTGCAAATTTCAATGCTCTGTCATAAAAATCATCTTCGGCACAAATCACATCGTTATGTTTAGACCAGTATTTATCCCATTCCTTGCTGTTTTCCGAGAATAATCCGTCATAGCCTGTTTTTCGTGCGGTTTCCAGATATTTTAAGCCATCGGCTTTAATCGTATTTTCATCCGTATCACAGGAAATATATTCGCAATCACGAGAAGTTGCATAAGATGTGATTTTGTCCACAACTGCATTATCCCGCAAAACAAACTCCATAGTCGAAAAGATACTTCGTCTGTCCGTTGAATATGTAACTTTGCTTTCCGTATCACAATCCAAAACATAATGAACCGCCACATCAACCCCCGAAC
>CAKSGG010000478.1 GCA_934454215.1 uncultured Clostridia bacterium | reverse complement strand
CCGTAAAACCTATGGGCATACGAACTGTCTGCACAGCGGAATTTCCCTTCAACAGCTCCATCATCATCTCTACCGCACGCTTTGCGGTACCGGCGGTATCCTGCCTGAGTATTGTAAGCGGCGGGTTAAAAATACCGCTCCATTCATCGTCGCCAAAACCTACAATGGAAATATCGTCCGGACACTTCAAGCCGTAATCGTCTAAATCTTTAAGCAGCTTTAATGTCAATGTGTTTCCCGATGCGATAAATGCAGAAGGGGGCGTATCGAAATGCGATTTTTCAAAAATATTTTCCTCTTCATGATCGTAAAAATTCACTCTGCAAACCAATTTTTTGTCGAACGGAACTTTATGTTCCTCTAACGCACGCCTATATCCCGCAAGACGCTCCTTGCAGTTTATCAGGTCACGGTCTTCAAGCAGTATGCCAATTGATTTATGCCCGCTGCGAATCAAGTGGCGGGTTCCCCTGAACATCGCTTCTTCGTTTTCAGAAAGCACGGCCGGAATTTCATCGTCTTTAGTCTTGCGCTCCACGCACACAAAAGGAATACCTGAACGCTTTACTTTTGTATATATCCGCGCCGCATTTACCGAAGGCGATAAAAATATACCGGCGGTATTCTTATCCGCAAGCAGATTCGTCAAAATATTCTTTTCATACTCTTCGTTATCGTGGGAAACATAAACCGAAAGAATATATCCCTCTCTCGCAAGAAGGTCCGCCATTGTGTTTGCAAGCTGTGCGTATATCGTACTGTTGGTGGTAGGCAGCACAAACACCATTCTTGATTGCCTTCCGAACCTAAATTGATTCTTTTTAATTTTATTGATATATCCCGTTTCATACATGATATTTTCTACTTTTTTCGTCAGCTCCGGACTCACATAACGGGTTTTGTTGATAACATGAGATACTGTGGCAATTGATACCCCTGCCATTTCAGCAATCTCTTTTATTGTAATATTCAAAATCTGCCTCTCCAATCAATTTTCTTATGTTGTATGGATATGATTGAAATCAAAGAGAAAATTTTAGATACAATCATTGGTATTTTAAGAAAAGCTGTCTCATTGAAAAATAAAATACAGTTTTTTACGTATAATTCACAAATTCAAATTGCTTTCTATTAATTGGATCGTCGCAATGCGACTGTTTTTTGTTATATTATTAACATAATCATAATATTTTTAGCCTAACAAAATCAATAGATTATAAATATTTTATCTGAATTTATTCAAAATCGTATAATTTACGTAAAATATTACTAAAAATTGATAAATTCAACTTCATATCTTATGACAGACTCCTTATCCATTTAATTAAGTTATGTAAAATCGGAATTTATTTAAATATTATAAAAATTGTACTTGTATCTATTTATCTCCGCATAACAAAACAATCAATTACGAAAATACATGCTTTTTCGATGTTTGCAATGGGTACTCGCTCGCTCCTCTCGGTTCGAATCCTCTCTTTTACATATAAAAAAGTAACACACGCTGTCGCATATGCTGCCTTTTTTGGCGTACCCGAAAGGATTACGTTTGCAAGCAAACTCTTTCGCGGTTCGTTTTCGGACTCAATCTTCGCTCCACAGGGCTCGCTCGCTTTCATCTCGTACTCACCGAGCTTCACACTCCCTTCATCTGCCACCAGCAGCGGTCGTGCTTGCTCCTATCGGTTCGAATCCTCTCTTTTACATATAAAAAAAGCAACACACGCTGTCGCATATGTTACTTTTTTTGGCGTACCCGAAAGGATTACGTTTGCAAGCAAACTCTTTCGCGGTTCGTTTTCGGACTCAATCTTCGCTCC
>CAKSGG010000477.1 GCA_934454215.1 uncultured Clostridia bacterium | reverse complement strand
GATAATATCAGTCATACAAGTTTGGACTAATTTTTGTATGTAGGTGCTTTTTAGATATGGCAATGTATATGAAATGACATTTCTAATTTTGCTCCGTTCCTTTTTATCATCATTAATGTCTGTTTTCTTTTCTTCAGAGTTACTGTCTTCTTCAACGATGGACTCAAGAATTGACCACAACGACAGTAAGGAATCGCTGGTATTTTCTGAACATATTGCCGCATTGTGAATTTTTGTTATTTTTGAAAAACTAGACAAATTTTCAAAATTTGTAAAAAATGCTTTTATCAAAGTCTCTGCGTTTTTGGTGGAGTCCTCACGTGACAAAGAAGAAACACGATACTTTAAAAGCTTTTTAGGCCGTATGGTCGTAATTGTATTTTGGGCATCTATTACTTGTCCATAAGTTCGTACGGAGTTAGGATCATGCCTAAAAAACGAATAGGAATTAACAACACAAGAAGAAATTGCATTAGCAATCTCAAACGCTGAATACATGTCTAAACTTTCAATGGCTTCGAATTTTAAGATTGTTTTTTGGCGTTTTGTTTTAATGCCATTTGGCACGGAGGAAGAATCGACCATAGAAACTTTAAGATCTGAAACTTCTAGTTTTTCATATAAGGGCAACAAAGAGGACATATCATTTGAATACCCGATGTATACATCATATTTTTTGGCAGAAAAATCAAATTTGTTTAAAAAATCATCGAAACTCGAAAGGGAAGACACTTCTCTGTGGAAAAAAACTTCATGCAGCATTTGATAAATGTAGTTTTCGTTATAACCACAATCCAATATTTCTCTAACAAGTAGAGAAGCCTTGTCGTCTATTTCCTTCTTTTGCCTGTTCTCTGAAATGAGTTCTTTAAGATTCTCGATAATGGAATTATAGTAGGCTTTATTACTAAGTCTTCTTCCTATGTATCGGACGTTTTCATACTGGGTTTTTATATCCCAGGCTGCGCAGTGTTTTTGAAAACGCGTAACAAATTCTTCAGATAGTATACCTTTGGCAATATTGTCAGTCTTGAGTCTATCTACCAATTCATCAATGATATGGCTTAAGTTTTTCTTATTAAGCACTCCGTTCTGAATATCTTTATAAACGGAACAATACTCGCCAGCTAAACCTCGAATTGACAAAGCAGAATAACGATACGTATCTGTTGAATGGTGAAAAAGTAGCTCATCCATCCTTTGGGCGAAAAACAATAGACAGTTAAGCGAAGAATCGTATTTCCACATCGAAAGATTATTTTGTCGCATGTTAATCTCCTTTTCATGAAAATCGTTTAATAGTTTGCGTCTCCATCACAATAAATGACAGTTGATTTTATATGCCCAATGTCCACCTCCACGGAATTTTATGAGTTTACCCCCTGCTGCTAGGTTCGCCAGTATCCGATTCGCTGTTGCAGCAGACACGTCACACAACTCTCGTACATCCGCGTTCATGATATACTCATGGGTCTGCAAAAACTCATCAATCAGTTTCCATCTCATCGCAGCCTTATCCATCTTTCCATCGCTCATTACATCACTCATTTTGAGTGCATCTATGAGCGATGCTTTGATGGCTGAAAGCATAAACTCAATGAACACTGTGGATTCGGCTGCATCGTTGGAAGCGTTGATGGCTGCATAATACGCTGCTTGATTAGCATAGATCATAGACTCCACCGGAAGCCATGTGAAGGCCGGATTCCATTTGGAGAGCAGCAGCGTATGCCACAGGCGACCCACGCGGCCATTGCCGTCTGCAAAGGGGTGAATCAGCTCAAGTTCATAATGGAACACACAGCTTCGGATCAGCATATGCAC
>CAKSGG010000476.1 GCA_934454215.1 uncultured Clostridia bacterium | reverse complement strand
GCGCAGTTTACAGATATGATGCAGCTGACAGAATGTATTATGCAAAAACAGGAGATGATACAACCGTTTTCGACTACAATTCAACAGGATTGAGGTATTTAAAGCGCGAAAATGGCAACGATACCTACTATGTCTATGACAAGTCGGGGCGGCTTGCGCTGGAAGCAAAAATTGTTTCCGTTACATCAGACACCGAGCAGCAAATCATAATATCACCCACATCATATTATATTTGGGGTTATGATAGCATAATAGCAAAGGTTGACATTCTCACGAATAAAAGGTATTATTATATATAACGGACACGGCGATGTAACCGCACTGATAGACGAGAACGGCGAGGTTGCAAACCGCTACGATTATGATGTGTGGGGAAACTTTACGCAGAAAGAAGAAACCGTTGCAAATCCGTTTACATATTTCGGACAGACCTATGACGAAACAATAGGTCTTTTTTATCTGCGTGCAAGATATTATGACCCGACCACAGGCAGATTTACGCAGCAAGACCCTGCAAAGGATGGCTATAATTGGTATGTATACGGGAATAATAATCCGATATACTTTTCCGACCCGAGCGGTCTAACCATAAGAGCTTTAACCGAAATTGCGGCTGAAAGAGGTCTTTCGGTTAATTGGAATGGTTTAAGCGGTTCAGAAAGGGCCGTTTCAGTTAAAGGTTATACATTTACTCTTAACAAGCAGTATATGAACGGTGATTATAGCTTAAAATTGAATGGATATGAACAAAGTGCAGATTTGCTTTCCCTTCATTCCGGCAATAGTAAAATCTACATAGATGATAGTTTATTCGATTGTTATATTGATGACGGTTCGGGAATCGTTGATGAAAGTTGGATGATTGACGCAGCGTGTCTGTCTGTTGCTACTGGTTTAAAGGGCGGAACAACGATAGCTAAATTGATTGGAAATGCGGCACCTGTACTTGGGCAAATTTCGCAACAAACCCAACAACATATAATGCAGGAGAAACATATGTGGCACAAGGTGGTATCTGATCCTAACAACTGGAGTCAGATTAATGGGGTTATAAACGAATGAATCGTACATATGGGAGAGTGACGAAATTATGCAACATGATTTAACCTTGTTTGAAAAAAAGATTAAATAATAAGGCGGGTTATACTATTTAATATGATTGGATTGTATTTAGAAACAAAAAACAAACAAAGTAAATATCTTGAGGTAATTCTTAAAAATGTTATTTTTGAGAATTATGTATGGAGCATAGGATATGATGAAGTCATTTATTCAAGCGGCGCTTCCGAGTGTTTGCCACTTTTTAGCGGAACGGTTTTAAACGGAAATGATTTTAAGAACTGTATATCTGACAAAGATTACTACCTTCTTTTTGAAGAAATAAAGGCTTTTCCTCAAAAGAAAACCGTTGTTGAAATTTCGACATTTGAAGACTATTTAAGCAGTGATTGTGAGCTTATAATCTTGTGTTACGATACGGTAAGCATAGAAGTTTACTCTAAGAATACCTACATATTATATAGCATAAAAACCAACTGTTTAAATAATGATTTTGAAAATGTGGAGGAAATATACGAAAATACTAAATTCCGTGAAATTATGTATGTCCGATAAAAAAATTATTTTTGTAAAAAAGCCGCAAAGCCATATATATCAAGGCTTTGCGGCTATCTGTTTGAAAGAGCCGTTTCGGTGAAGCGCTTGATTCAATACAGAACAAACCCGTAAGCCGGAATACGTTTTTTATGGGAATGAAAGAATAAAAACATTTTTACCTGAATAAAAAGAATTTCAGCCGTCAAAGTCCAAATCGGACTTTGACGGCTGTT
>CAKSGG010000475.1 GCA_934454215.1 uncultured Clostridia bacterium | reverse complement strand
GTCCAATACCTTATCGTTTGATTTTTCAATTTCTGATATAACATCTTCGTTATAATAATCTTTGCAATGAACTTGTGGATATAGATTCTCGCATAGTTGATATAAGGTTGGTATTTCTCGTGCTTTCAAACTTGTAAGCGTGTCGAAATCGTTATTTTCTAATGCTAATACAATCATTTTTTGGCGAAGACCTTGTTCTTCACAGCGGTATTGAAAGTCTATTCCAAAGGTGTCTGTAAAGCCTGTTTTACGGCGCTTAACGCTTGTTCCTGCTCCGAATCCAAAAATGCGGTCGCCGAAATCATTCTTACTGTTATCGGTAAACCAAATGTAGCCGTTATCCATCAAATATTTTATAAATTTATAGTTTTTGAATTCAAGGGCATAGTCTATAACTGTTTTGTTATATTCGTCGGGATTGAGAAATAATTTATCTTCTCTTTTTATATATTTATCCCACATTTCCTGGTCGTTTGAAAAAGCTATTTCATAGTTTGTAACATGATTGCTGATGGGCTCATAGTGTTTGCCGGCGCTTATAATTTCTTCGCATGAAACACCTAATAATTCACAAAATATCGGCAAGTCATAGGTTTGAATTGCTTTTTTGCCATTTGTAATTTGAGACATTCTGTTTTGCATTTTTGAAATTGCTTCATTGGAAGCATCAAGATTTGCAAGCTTCAAATATGCAATACAAAACTGCCTGGAGTTAGTATACTTACTTTTTTTTATTAACATTTTAAGATAACGTCCGATTTGCACATTGTTCTTTTCTAAATAAAACATATTTGCACCTCCATATTCTGGTAATAAGTTTATTTCAATTATATCAAATAGTCTATTACCTATTTGCATATGCTAAAAGTCAGTTACGATTGTTGGATAAATAGATATATGCTTTTGGCATATATTTATTATAGCGGAGTATTGTTTTTGCGGTCAATTAATTTTATAGGATAAGTTATTTGCACCTTACAGAAAACAGCAGTGCAGTATTTACCTTTCTGTCGATTTAAATTCTTGATATATAAAAAGTATGCTTTGTTTCGTAGGGAGCGGCATAAACATAGTGCCTTATAATGAACCGAGTGTTTATGTTTTTTAATATTTAAAGGCGGGGAAGGATATAAAAACGAACTGTAAATACGGCAGAGGAGCAAAATTTTTAAGCATGACAACTAAAAAGGAATATCCGATAATGCTGTGTCTTTCGTTTGCATGAAGTATTGTAAAACAAAAAGCCTATGCTTACGCACAGACTTTCCATTTTGGCGGAGAAGGTGGGATTCGAACCCACGTGCCCGTTAAGGCAAACGCATTTCGAGTGCGCCCCGTTATGACCACTTCGATACTTCTCCAATATTTTTTTGAACAACAAATATTATAACAGACTTAATAAAATCATTCAACCTTTAAAATAAAATTAAACAATAAATTACAGTCATAATTCCCGTAATTGAGATTGCAAGACCGCTCATCGCTCCCTGGGTTTCGCCAAGTTCAAGAGCTTTTGTTGTTCCAAGGGCGTGCGAACAGGAGCCTATTGCAAGTCCTGCGGCAACGTCGTCGTCTATTTTGAACCATTTAATAAGATAAGGAGCCATAACTGCGCCGAAAACGCCTGTTATTACTATGCAAATAATTGTTATGGAAGAAATTCCGCCGATGCTTTCCGAAACCGCAATTCCGAAAGGTGTTGTGATTGATTTTGGAACCATGGAGCGCAAAAGCGTATCATCAAGACCAAATGCATTGCAAAGAAGCACTACGCAGACTATGCAGGTTATTGCGCCCACAGCGCAGCCTATTATTATAGGAAGAAAATTCT
>CAKSGG010000474.1 GCA_934454215.1 uncultured Clostridia bacterium | reverse complement strand
TCCTAATATAGAGTAGTAGTTATCCTTCAAGTATCTTTATATATTTTATAATTGTAGGTCTGCTCAAACCCGTTATTCTTGATAATTCACTTTTATTAATTGATCCGTTTTTATATAGCTTATATTTTTCCATAAACTTTTTATTAGATAATACTTCTTCCATTGAAGTTTTGGCTCTTCCTATTTGTTTGCCTTTTTTCTTGGCATTTTCCATACCACTCTTAACTCTTTGTGATATCATATTTCTTTCTAACTCTGCAAAAACTCCTGCCATCTGTAAAAAGGCTAGTGTCATTGGATCTAGCTCACCATTTCTACAATCTATTTTCATTGCATTTCCAACAACTAGACATATTTTTTTATCTTTTACTATTTCTATCAGTTCTAGCAACTGTTTTGCACTTCTTGATAATCTTGATACTTCAGTAACAACTATTGTATCACCCTCATTAATCACTGCTAAGAGTTTATTTAATTCTACTTTATCATCACTAGAACCATTTATATATTCTTTATATATTGTTTCTTTTGTTGCTCCTAGTTCAATTAATTCTCTTACTTGCCTTTGTATGTCTTGCTTATCTTCATTCATGGAGCAACGACAATAACCGTATATCTTGCTCATATTTAACACCCTTTCATTTACATTTACACTATAAGTATAACTCGAACTATATATAGTGTCAACAAAATGGTCGAATATTTTCTTTTACACTTTTAAGTTTTTAGAATGGCTATTTTACTAGATTTTAAATTTTAATATTCGATGATAGGGGATAGGGAACATGTGTAAACAATAACATCTCTTAACTTTTACACACTATGTCGGTTATTTTCAGAAATAAAATAGGAGTATGCATTAACCATATCCCCCTTCTGAAATCACAATTTATAAATTAATATTATTATGCAAAAACAAATAAAACTATTTATTCCATTTATTTATACCTTTAAAGATTTATTATCAACAAAAAGGACTATATATAGATAGTCCTTCCAACAAAATATTTTCCTTGTTATTTCTTTAGTAATTAATATATAAACTTGCTACTTCTTAGTTATAATTTTACCATTAACCTTATATCCAAATTGTTTTCTACAGTTTTTATTATCACATCTTATCCAATTTGTTGACTCTGGATGTATACTAAAACTTCTATTAGTTAACTTTTTACAATATGGACACTTCAATTTTTCCAAAGACATAAAAAATACCTCCATTATGAAATTTTAAGTTAAATAAAAGTACTTTCTTATAAAATATTTTTTATTAATACAATGAAATATTTCTAAAATATGGGTATTCTTCCTTCATAATATAAGAAAAATCTAATAAACAAGTTAAAAATTTACTTGGATTAAAGTCTATGTAATCTAATTCAATTGACTCTTGTAATATTACAGCATTATTTCTTAAAATACATTTTACACATGCATATTTCATATTAAAATTATTAACTAATTCCAACACAACATCTTTTCTCAATGGATTTATTTCATTAATGAAATTTCCATTCAATATATTTATTAACCCTTTTCCTTTAGGAAAATAAACAATAATATCACTCATTACTCCTGGTGATATCTCATCTTGCAATTCTAGTATCGTATATTCTCCAATATCTTTAAAATTTAGATTATAACCTTCTTTCATAGCATGATCTTTTAATATTTCTGCATATTTTGACATACTCATTCCCAAGCCCCCCTTTTAACTATATCTTTAAAAAGTTATTAATATTAGTTAGTCTTCTTCTGTACCCTCTATTTCCCTATGATATTCTTCTAATTCTTTTTCTAACTCTTCTTTTGTTTTTCTATCATATAGAATTTCA
>CAKSGG010000473.1 GCA_934454215.1 uncultured Clostridia bacterium | reverse complement strand
CTAAATCCTCATACGGCATATTCCAGAACTGACAGCCTTTTAGCCTCAATTCTCCTTGTTGATCAAATCTATAAACCACAAATAAAAATCTGGTTTCTCGCAAATAATTTCCGAATGTGGAATCATCCCAATCTTCCTCTAGCAATTCTGTAAATTTAAAATTCGGAAATGACATATTTTCTTTTATCTTATTATCTTCTGCGATACGTATAGTCTTAACTACCACATTTGCCTTTTCAAACTCTTCCGCATGATTTCCTTTTATTCCCAACATCCGATATGCTAACATTGCTTCCAAATTTTTTGGTTTCTTTTGGTATTCTATATGAAAGACATTACATAGATCAGTGACTGACCAGTTATGATATGCATTAATTTTATCTACAACATAATCTTCAAAGGATTTTTCTGCGCTACCTTTTATAATTGGTTCATATGTGTTCTTTCCCGGGATGATATAATTATTAAGAACATATGTCATGTATGAATTTTTAAATGCAAATGCTCGCGGTTTCGCTAATTCATCACTAAAAGGCTGTTTCCTCCGGTCTTTTGATGTTGCCGCCTTTGGTGCAGCCCCAAGATACAACGTATCTCCTTCAGATAATTCATGTGCTTTTCCATTTCTGATCTTTTCGACGATAACTTCAAAATCATGTGCGATGATTTTTATATCTTGCTCCGGCGGTGAAAACAGCTTCACATATCCGATACGATAATCCAATCGATTGGTGATCTCTTGTTGATACAAATAATACACCAATAAAATCAATCGAGCTTTTTTCCACATATGACTATCTTCAAATATTTCGTCTACAACCGAATAGTAATCGATCATTGTCAGTATTAGTCTTTCTTTGGCCGCCAAAGTTCCATTTTTATTCTGTTTATACGGTGTTACTTTTAGTTCCACGCCTGCCTTATCAAAATCCGGGCGGGCATCATTATTTGTTTGATAATGGAAGAATCTCTCTTCTATCAGTTCGCCAAGACCACCTTTTCTCTTCTTGTTTTCATGTTTTATTTCATAATCAGACGTTTCTCTGACAACCATCGCTTTGGTGATATCATCTTGCTTACAAATGTCCGCAAAGGTTTTTCCAATCAGATTCTTTGCATATGTTTCGATTGAGATAGGATCCGTTTCATCGTATTTTTTAAAGTGATCTATCATTGTTATTCCTCTTTGTCGTTTGCTGCGTCTGTTTTTTGATCATGTATCGTCTGTTCTATCACTCTAACACACTGCTCTGTATCTTTTAAAATATCCTTCCCCCAGAAATGGATCACAGTCCACCCCATAAGTTTTAATTGCTGGTCCTTTTCTTGATCTCTCTGGATATTTCGTTCTATTTTCTTAACCCAATAATCTGGGTTTTTCCCTTTTTCTAATCGGGGCTTCAGCAATTCCCAATCCTTACCATGAAAAAACTCGCTATCGCAGAAAATGGCAATATGATACTTTGGCAGGACAATATCCGGTCTTCCTGGTAGCTCTTTGTAATTTTTTCGATAACGAAACCCTTTATGCCACAAAGCTTTTCTTAACACAACTTCAATGCTTGTGTCTTTTCCATGTATCCTACTCATATTTTTATGGCTTTTTTCTGTAACTTCACCATGAAAACGAGGTTCTTTAGTGTGCATGCTTTTTACCTTCAATACAATAAGATTTATTTTATTGTATCAAATTAATAGTCGCTGTTCAATTCCCTGTTCATAGAAAAAAGATGTATTTTTCAATTAAAACGCTGATTTTTATACCATATATATCCAACTGCATGTGACTCGTTTCAAAAGCTATGGGACAGTTCTAAAGTAAGAATATGCTACTAATGTTCGA
>CAKSGG010000472.1 GCA_934454215.1 uncultured Clostridia bacterium | reverse complement strand
TCATGCATAGTATTTTCATTATTAAACATTAAATCAATATACAATTTACCAAAAATTTTTATTTCATCAGCATTATGTTCAGTGCCGTTTTTAGCATAATTATCACAACATAATGAAACTAATGCAAAAGAAAGATTATCCAATTCTGTTGCAGCGGATTTTTTGACATTTTCAACATCAGCATCTGGGGCATTTACAATTGCCTTTGTAAAGCAATTAACGGCTTCTTCTATTCTAATATTACCAAGGGTTGATTGCCATCCCGCTGCTCGACCTTTTAATAACCATGCTTTATAGTTATTGGGTTCAATTTCGATAATTTTATTACAATAACTTTCTGCTTCTTTCTGATTGCTCGCATCATATGCGCTTTCTGCCATCGTATAATAATTGTCAATTTTGGACGAATCATCAATTTTAACGGTTCCTTGCACGTCTACCGTGCCCTCAATCATCATTTTTTTTGCATCTTCAACAGAATACTTCATTCCGCAATTTTGACATACAAATACTCCTTCTTGCTTTATAAGATCTGTTCCTCCGCACATTTCACAAGTTAATTGTTTCATTTCAATACACTCCTTAAATTATTTATTTTTTAATTTTAACATCTCTTCTATTGTGCTTTCAGGTATATGCCAAGGACTGCCTTTTCCGTCATGTTCAGCTCCTTTAATTTTCCCTTCTCTACACATTTTCGCAACGGTACCTTGTTTTATTCCCAAGCGTTCTGCTGCTTCTTTTGTTCCAATCACAGCCATTAATATTACTCCTTCCAATAATCTTTTTTCTCATTCAAAAATTCATCGTGTTTCGTTTTGTTCTTTTTATCGACCTCATTCACATAATCACTTCCGGCACTTGATGTAATTATCCGTATAGCGAAAACCGCAAGAAGTATTATGTGTACCACCAAAGTCCAAAGAGTGGGCAGGGGTATAAGACAGGCAACAACCGAAAAAATTACATTCAGCACTGCATATACAATGCTCGTATAAATATAGGATAGTCCGCCGGCTGCCTTTGACTTCCCTTTGCCGTAGACACATACCGTGCCGGCTATGCCGCATATTGCTATAACCGCAAAAACATAAGATGTGATAAATGTTCCGTTTGCCGGCACGACCGCAAACAATGTTGAAACTGCCGCTATTGCAACAACCGCAGAAAGTATTATTTTACTGTTTCTACTCATTTGTTTCACCGCCTATTCTTTGTCCGCATTCGAGGCAAAATTTTGCACCCTGCGGCACTTCTTTTCCGCAATTCGGACAAACATTTTGAAGTTTAGCACCGCACTCTACGCAAAACTTACCTTTCGGGGTTTTGTTTCCGCATTTGGGGCATATCATTTCATTTTCGGAAAGTGTTTCAACCTTTGCTCCGCACTCCAAACAGAATTTTGCATTTTCGGGAAGTAAGCTCCCGCACTTTAAGCACTTGCTTGTCTGCGGTTTTACGGCGTTTGCAATACTGTCATTCACAATGCCGCCTATGTTGTTGCTCACGCCTGCCATAACTCCGAGTCCGACTCCCAAATTTGTCATATTGCCGCCCTCATTTTTAGCTGCGCCCTCCGCAACATCAAAGCTACGCTCCTGCTGATATGTATAGCCTTCAATTTGCCGTTTTGCCGCCTTTCCCTCGGCTTCGAGTATCATTTTCTGCTTTTCGGTTTCCTGTCCGATTATATCAATGTTTTGCTGTAATCTTGCCTCTGCAATATCGGCATACTGCCTGAAATGCAAGTCCTTAAAACGCTTATAAGTGCTGTTGTCCTCCGGCTTGACTATTGTTGTTACAAAGAAATGTATCAGCGATAAACCATATTCGTCAAAATCTGGGA
>CAKSGG010000471.1 GCA_934454215.1 uncultured Clostridia bacterium | reverse complement strand
GTATTTTCAACAGCAGCCATTGATAAGAGTTTGATTTTGCAGTACAATTACGGCATATTGCCCGCAAAGACGGTGTTGAGACAGGAAGCTGTGCGAGCGTCTTTAGGCGCCGTAAATAAAAAACGGAGAGGCTTTTTGATATGGATATTTATTTAAAGGATTACATTATCGGCGGCGAATGCGTATCCCTTGCTTTAAGCGAGGCTGTTCGCTGCCTGAGGAACGGAGATACGCTGCACTTGGGCGGAGGGAAAACGGAATTTGATAATATTTGCGCAACGCCTCAGATCTATTATATTCCGAGGTACAGCAACGAAAAGAAGTATTACACATTTTATTTTGAAAACATAGATGATTTGACAATAGACGGTGACGGCGCAGTTTTGGTGTTTGACGGAGATATTTCGCCTTTTGGCTTCAGCAATTGCCGAAACATTACTTTGAAAGATTTCAAAATAGATTATAAAACACCGTATTTTGTGCAGGGGCTTATTACTGATGCAAACGATGAATATGTTGATGTGAAATACGATTCGTCGGAAAACATATGCTGCTATGACGAAAAAAGCAGAAAACTGTATGCAAAATCTGCCGAAACCGACTTTGTATGGGATGTTTCCACTTGCCTTACCAATGAGTTTGAAACCAAGCCGAAGCGTCCTGCGGCTGCGACTGCCGACTGGTTTTTGTGTACGGGAGAGCCGCATCCCGTGTACGGAGGTATGTCGGTTTTGGTTGATACATATAAGCAGGCAGACAACCATTTTCGGTTCAGATTTAAAAACAAGAGCATTAAGCACACCGTCGGGAATTATTTGGTTCAGGCAAATCATGAAAGAAAAAATACGGATTTTTATTTTCATAAGTGCGAGAATATCCTTATGGAAAACATCGATATGTATGCATCGGCGTCGTTCGGGGCGGTGTATTTGCTCTGCAAAAACGTAAAAATCGATAATGTTAATTCCGTAATTAAACCCGATTCCGACAGATTTATGGCGGTAAATGCCGACGTTCTGCATTTTGTGAACACCAAAGGAAAGATTGAAATTTCAAATTGCACGTTTGAAAATAATTTTGATGACTCCGTAAATATTCACAGCTTGTTTTCGGTTGTCAAATGCAAAATCAATACCGATACATTGCTTTTGCATTTTACCTATCTTGCGAAAAAGGCGGTAAATCTTTACAGTCCCGGCGAAAAAATAAATGTTTTATCAAAGGATAGCTTGGATAAGCGCGGCGAACTGACGGTGAAAAAATCCGAATTTGTCGGCGAATATTATTTGATGGTCGAATTTCAAGAGCCTGTTGACGGTATAAACATCGGAGATTTGTTGGAGTCCGAAACGGCAAAGCCGGAAGCACATCTGTATAATTGCAGAGCCGGAAACAACAGAGGCAGGGGATTTCTTGTTCCGGCGGGCAGAAAAACGATTGTCGAAAATTGCGAGT
Source organism: uncultured Clostridia bacterium (assembly GCA_934454215.1). Lineage (GTDB taxonomy): Bacteria > Bacillota > Clostridia > UBA1381 > UBA1381 > Ornithomonoglobus_A. The sequence goes on along the minus strand of CAKSGG010000471.1, from coordinate 394 downwards.
TTTACAATTTCGGCTGCGGGATCGGTGTAAACGGCGCATCGCTTCGGTATCTGGAAGGAAGCGCCGTAACCGACCTTACGGTGCGTAACAACAGATTTGTCAATTGCGCAAGGGGGTTAAACCCGTATCTTATTGTGATAAAGCCGTTTGGTCTGATGGGAAAAGAAGCGCCTCCGTATCACCGCAACATTCGTATATACGACAACGTGCTGAGCCAAAACGGAAAAGCGCTTATTGACATCAATTACGCAGCGGATGCGGAGATTAAGAATAATACTTACATTCGTGATTTTTCTCAGTTGGCGCATGAAGATATAAATGAAACGGGCATAAGAGTGAATAAGTGCGAAAATGTAAATATAGAATAATTGAAAAACGGCGGTGCAATTTATCG
>CAKSGG010000470.1 GCA_934454215.1 uncultured Clostridia bacterium | reverse complement strand
ATCGATGCGGATATAGTCAGAAAGGCATATGCGTTCAATAATCCGATGATTGCAAGAGAGATAAACAATTCGGACGGGGAGTTGGTACAGAGCTTTTCGCTGATTAAAACCGAGAACAAAAACATAATAATCGATACGGTCAAAAAAGCGGAGGACAGCGAAAATATTATCATAAGGATTTACGAGAGCCAAAACATAAAAGATAAGATTAAGCTTAGCTTTGGTATAGATATTAAAAAGCTGTATCTTTGTGATCTGCTTGAAAACATCGAAAAAGAGATAGAAGTAAAAGACAACACAGCGGTGCTTGATGTAAACAATTTTGAAATAATAACGCTTATGGCAGAGGTTAAATAAGGAGGCTAATTATGAAAAGTAGGTTGGCAAAAAAAGTATTGGCATGTATTGCATCTGCTGCGGTACTTGTAACACCGGTATATGCAATTGACGTCAAGGTGTATGACGAATGTGTTTCCGTATCAGGAACAATCAAGGCGGCAAAAAGCGGCGAAAAAGTAACTGTTTCGGTATTGCCGCAAGGCGAGAGTTGGGATGGAATAAGTCAAACAGGTGAAATCCAAAAGGACGTGGAATATTACGGTGAGGCAGAGCTTGACGCCAATAACGGCTATAAAACATTGTTTATGTTGAATAAAGCGGGACGTTATTCCGTTTATATCGGCGCTGAATCTTCTCAAACCCCCGATAAGGCGGACTTTGTATATATGTCAACATCGGCATATAAAGGTTTTGTTGAGAATACAGACAGAGATTCTCTTGCGGCATATATAAAAGCGAACAAAGAGAGCCTCGGAATTGAGGACAGCCTGATTCAAAGCTATGAAGAAATAAAAGCCATTGCCGATATTTTGTTTGGTGAGTTAAAGCTTCCTGTCGGAACGAGCGAAGTCGGCGGCGACCAAAAATCGGAGCTGCTTGAAAGTATTGAAAAAGCCGTTGCGTTGGTAGGTGTGAATAACGGCAGAGTTACGGATATGAAAAGCTTTTTAGCGTTATATAAACTCGATGAAAAAGAGGAAAAATTTTATAACAGCGAATTTTCCGATGAGGTCTTGAAAGGTATATCAAATAAAAATTTAAAGACATTTGCCGAGCTTGACAATGCGGTCAGAGATTCGATAATTTTGGTAAGTGTAAATCACGGTTCCGAAACAAAAATCAGTCAGGTGCTGAGCGGTTATTCCGAAATTTTTACGAATACAAACAAGTCGGGATTAAATGCGTCCGTTGCAAAGGCTGCACCGTTTAAAACCGTTGATGAACTTAAAAATTTCGTTTCGAATTATAAAGACGGCTCAAATAACGGCAGCAGCTCCGGCAGCAGTGGCGGAAGCAGCGGCGGCAGTTCGGGCGGCGGACTTATGCCGGGTGCGCTCAATCCCAATCCGTCAAAAGATGATAATACAGATATAAAACCGACCTACGTTTTTGATGATATATCAGAGCTTGATTGGGCGGTTGACGCAATAACGCAATTGTACTATAAAGGCGTCATAAACGGAAAAACGGAAAGTTTATTTTATCCGAATGATACGGTAACACGTGAGGAGTTCGCAAAAATGATTACGCTTGCATTTGATATGAGACTCATCGATAACGAATTTCCGTTTGAAGATATAACGAATGAGGACTGGAGTTTTCCGTATGTAAAAACAGCGTATCTTGCCGGAATTACAAACGGAATAGATGAGAAAATTTTCGGCAAGGGAACAAATATATTGCGGCAAGACTTGTGTGTTATGGTTTACAGAGCGATAAAATCGGGCGATTATACCTTGACGGGTACAAGCGATATTGCTTTTAACGATAGCGAGAATATTTCCGATTA
>CAKSGG010000469.1 GCA_934454215.1 uncultured Clostridia bacterium | reverse complement strand
TCGGCGTTGACGTCAATGATGTTGCACTTGATAGGTGCAAAGAAAAAATGGATTTTGAGCATAAAGGCGCAAATGGAAAAGTTTACATCCGTAAGGGAGATGCTAGAAATTTAGATTTTCTTTCGGATGAAAGTGTAGACCTTATTTGCACACACCCGCCCTATGCCGATATTATTAAATATAGCGATGGCGTAGACGGAGATTTGTCGCAACTCAAAGTGAAAGATTTTCTTGAAGAAATGAAAAATGTAGCTGCAGAGAGCTACCGTGTTCTGAAAAAAGATAAATTTTGTGCCATACTGATGGGCGATACAAGACAAAAAGGCTGTATGATCCCAATGTCTTTTGATGTTATGAAAATATTTCAAGACGCCGGATTTACTCTTAAAGAGTTGATTATCAAAGAGCAACATAACTGTAAGGCAACGGGATATTGGAAAACCAATAGCGTAAAATATAATTTTTTGCTTATAGCACACGAGTATTTGTTTGTATTTAAGAAGTGAGGTACATACTGTGTTAAATGTCATTCAAAAAGCAGCATATGAGTTGATTCAAGCAGATGCGCGTTTTCTTTATACCTTGACTGATATACAAAGAAATGCAAAAAATATCAATAGTAACTATATTATGATGAGTCAACCTTATATTGGTCTGTTTACAGACGGAGCAGAACAATGGTGCCAAAAGCTTGGATTAGGTGCGCCCCAGTTTACTGACACAGAGAAAACATATTACACAGCCTTGCGTCAAAGTCATAAGCTCTATGAAATGTCATATTCAGATTACTTGTCGGCTTTGATGATGAAGTTTAAGGCAAGTGATGATCACTTTTATAAGATCCGTAGCCTTCGTAAAAAGTTATTTGGCTATTACAATGTGGGTACTGATCTGTGTAATGGTCATTTCTGCGGAAACACAATTTTGTGCGCATTGTATACTCCGGTAGATACTTTGAATGACAAGGAAATCGGTTCTTGGATTAGAGATATTAGCGTGGTGTCGGGAAAACTTGCAGGCCTTTTTGATTGCCAGGACTTCCCGCCATACAACTATGACGATAGTATTTTGGTAAAATACGAGGATTATCATTTTTACAAGTATTGTCCCCTAAAAACCAAAACGGATCTTGGCTTCGTGCTCTTCTCAATTCTGTGCAGTGTCAATTATGCTATTGAGTTTATAGATCAATACTTTGTTGAGGAGATTCCGCAAAAATTCAAGTTTGCATATCTTCAGTATTACTATCTTTGTGATTTTATAAAAGAGCTAAATGCCACAAACGGAACAACCTTTTACATCAATGATTCTATGAAAGATAGGAACTTTAGGAATTGCCTTGCGCATTATGGTTTGGGGCAATATCTTTCTGAAAGTGATTTGATCGATGATGATGTATTGAAAGGTTTGACAAACAAAGCATTTAATATGAATTACTCGGATGCAAAAGACAAGCTATACTTTTACCTTACTGAGTTAACAAATCAGATTGAGGCGGAAATCTTTTCTCAAACTATTGAAAACAGATAATTTTTTGTTATAATAGAAATAGTCGCTGACAACACAGTGACAACAAAAATCTTGGTAGTCCGTATTTTACGGATAATTTGAACACTCCCGATAATATGAGTAAAAATACCCATACAAAACTGTTTAAGTTACAGTTTTCGGGAGCGAGTGGGAGTAATTCCCTTTGGTTTAGATGTGCCGAAAAACCCAGTATTTATGCGGGTTTCGGGACTCGGCACTTTTCGAGTAACCGTTTTGCAACAGATGAAATAGTAACATTTGGCTTACAACTAAACCTAAAAATCGCATAATTTTTAAGGCTTCTGCCCTGTTAGGGGCGGAAGCCTTTTACATAT
>CAKSGG010000468.1 GCA_934454215.1 uncultured Clostridia bacterium | reverse complement strand
CCGTCACTGTAGCTGTAGGTTCTCTGCGAATATCCGTCCAAAGCATCGGCTGCTATAACCTTTTCACGGTTCATATCACTGTTTTTGCCTATGTAAGCTATTTCATCACCGTTTTCTTCGGTTCTGACATAAAATATCACCTTATATCCTAAAAGCTCTGAATAATCTTCATTAACAAAATAGTCTCTGCCGTCAATCTGAAGCATATTTTCCGCCGTAAATCCGTCATTTGTCAGTGCCGTATATTTGTTTGCGGTAACAACCCCTGTTTTCCTTTCTATACCGAGCCGCTTTAAAAAACCGTTTTCGCCCTTTTCATAGCTTATGCCGCCGCTTGTATACACCGGAACGAAAAACTCCGTGCCGAACGAATTGATAATCATTCCGACAAGTGTACCGTATGTAAGCTCGTAACCGATATAAATATTCAGTCCGTCAAACACTCCGTTCTGATTTGCCGTAAACATATATCCGTTCGGAAAGCCGCCGTTCTGTTCAGCAAACACCTTATATCCCATTGTCTTGACAAGACTGGCAGCCGCGTCCTCTGTTTTTATCATTTCGTCCGGACTGAACGTTCCGTCACCGTTGCCGCTGAACAGACCCATTCTGCCGCCCTGATAAATGTACGCCGCATTCTCATCCTCTGCTCCGACATCCGAAAAACCGATATCGGTTTCCTCACTTATACTGCACTCGCCCAGAAGCAGCGTCATCAGAATTTTTGCATACTCGCCGCGCGTCACCGTCTTTGTTATATCAGGCACACTGTCAAGAATTTCAAGCCTTTGCAGCAACGCCGCATTATTCGCATATGTTTCGCGTTCGGCTTTGCTGTATACTGCACTGTCCGCATATGCGCAAACCGTCAGCATCACTGCCGCCAGAATTATCGAAACACATCGGTATAAGTATCTCATTTTCATATTGCTTCCCTCCGTTTCCTATGCCGTCATTGCCGTTTTCAAAAGCCTGTATATCACCACCGCCGCCTGCGCCCTTGTCGAGTATTCGCCAAAGCCGAATCTTCCGTCCTCCATGCCGCGTATTATACCGCTTGCATTCAATGCTCCGACTGCCTCCGCCGCATATTCCGGCATCATTTCGGAATCCGTGAACTCCGCCGCGCCGTTCTCTATGCTGTAGCCTGCGGCACGCGCCGCACGGTATATTATCACACTCATATCCTCACGCACTATTTTTTCGCCCGCGCCGAATCTTGCCGAGTCCGTACCGTTCACAATTCCGCGCCGGAACGCACTCGCAACAAAGCGGTAAAACCAATCGTCCGCCGTCACATCATCAAAATTCACCTCTGCGGTTTCATCATACATATTAAACGCCGTAACCGCCATCTTCAGGAATTCCTCACGCGTTACAAATCCGCCGGGGTTAAAGTGGCTTGAATCTGTACCGTTTATTATTTTTTGCCGTAAAGGAAGTCCACCGCCTCCTTTGCCCATTCAAAGCCGCCCATATCCGCAAAGGCACCGTCACCGTTCGCGTTCACACCGCCCGAGGGCACAAGTCCGTCAATAGCCGCCGCCTTGCCGCCCGACAAAAAACCTCCGCCGACGGAGCTGCCTTTCGTGCCGCCCGAACCGCCGCCGCTGATGCCGCCGCCGTTTTCGCGGTTCTTTTCTGCAGTAATCGCCGCGTCCACCTTTTCTCTGATGTCCGCAAGACCTGAAAATTCTGTTCCGAACAACTCTATAAATACATTTTCCTTATTTCCGAGCGTCTCATAATCCGTCATATTAAGAAATCCGATTGCATCCTTATTCGAGACCAGAACTCTCTGCAGCTCTCCGTAGCTTTCCGCCGTATTCGCCGCGGTCAGAATTACATTTTCGGAAAGCAAGTCAAAAAACGCTC
>CAKSGG010000467.1 GCA_934454215.1 uncultured Clostridia bacterium | reverse complement strand
CGTGTCCATATCAGCGTAATATTTTACTTTACAGCCCAAAAGCTCATCATATTCTCTGCTGTCTACCCTGTAATCTGTTCCGTCAATGGTTACTGTCAGCAAACTATTCTTTTTAACCTTTGTAAGAGCAGTCTTTGTATTGGCTGTCATTCTGCCCTTGCGTTCCTCAAGATTAAAGGTCTTTCCCAAAATATTAATATTGTCACTCAACGCCGGAGCATAAGTTGTTCCGAAAATTATGTCCTCGTAATCTGCTGTCAATGCATTATATAACAGTTTCGTACAATCCGCCCTGCTGAGCTCGGAATAGCTTTTAATGCCATCGGTCAGGTCTATATCGCCTGCCACTCTGATATATCCGTTCGGATAGCCGCCCATAGAATTTGCTGCATAGCCGTAACCCAAAATATCAAGCAAAATTTTGAGTGCTGCCGGCATGCTTATTGAATCATTTGGACTAAAGCCGCTGCCGGTTCCCGATACTATCCCCTCGTCGTGCAAATATAATATATAATCTGAATAATCCGTGTCCGGCGTAACATCATCAAAGGGATTTTTCGGTGTTTGAGTAATTTCCGCAGCCCCCATAAGCTTTGCAGTCATATAACAAAATTCAGCTCTTGTTATCATAATCGGTTCATTTTCTTCATCTGCCGCATAAGGTAGAACCTCCAGCTTTTCAAGCAGATATGCCTCTGCGGATACGTTTTTTTTCGTTTCATCGGATTCTGCCGCAAATGAAACCGCCGTGCCAAAGACTACTGATAAGGCAAGCAACAATGATATAATTCTTTTCACTCAGTTCACCTCCCCCAAAGTCTTTAATGTCAGATAAATTATTTTACACGCCTGCGCACGGGTACAGCTTTGCTTAGGCGCAAAACACCCGTCCTCCATGCCGCTTACGATACCCATATTTTTCAGTATCTTTACCGCCTCCTTTGCATACTCCGAAATACTGTCCTCGTCCGCAAAAGCCGCAACACTATCCTTGCCCGCCTTTCCTCTTGCCGTGAGCACTCTGTATACAATTGTGCATAAATCCTCTCTTGTAAGTCTTTCACCCACGCCGAATTGTTCGTCTGTCATACCCATCACAATGTTGTTTTTAACGGCAGTGCTTATATACGGTGCATACCATTTACTCTCATCGACATCGGCAAAACCGGTGTTTTCCGTTTCATTGATGTTATAATTCAACGCAGATATCAGAATTTTCACAAATTCCTCCCTTGTAACTGCCGAATCGGGATCAAATTTCTTCTCATTTCTTCCATGCACAATACCCTTTTGATAAAGCCAATTGATTTCATCTTTTGCCCATGAAACATTATTCAAGTCATCAAAAATCTCCGTATTATTTTCCGGCACAATATTTTGCACCGGCATCAAAACCTTGCTGCCGCCCGTCGGACTTCCGCCGCTACCGCCCGTGCCACCGCCGCCGGTCGAACCGCTGCCGCTGAGTTCATTAATCCTATTTTTCACAGCATCACCGACATCGGACAGTTTTTTAAACTCTTTCCCCTCAATTGCTTTGTTCACTTCAATAGCGTCCTTGGCTGCATAGTCTGCAAGAACAATTCCGAGTTCCGTATAGTACCTGTTCACAATATCGGTCAATCCTGTTCTTGATGCACTGTTCACCAGTCCCAAGATATATGCCTTTTCTTTCAACGGCGCCAACTCGGAAAATTTTACATAACCGCTGTATGTATTCTCAATTCCGTATACCAACGCACGCATAATTGCATTTTTTACATCGCCTGTTTCTGAAATTGCAATTCCGTCAAGATTTGTGTTCACCTGTTCATATATGTTATATATATTATCAACCGTCGCACTGTTCAGTTCCGCCAAGGCGCATGCTTTAGC
>CAKSGG010000466.1 GCA_934454215.1 uncultured Clostridia bacterium | reverse complement strand
GTGCAAAACAGGGTTTTCCGACAGTCTGTAGCGGCAAACATTTGCCGCTTATAACTGTTCCTGTACTAATACTTTTTATATTCCTCACAATGCAATTTTTTATATTGAAGAGGGGTCAATCCTGTGTGTGACTTGAATAGCTTTATAAAGTAATTTGGGTCGCTTATTCCAATTATTTCAGAGGTTTCAGCAACATTAGCTCCGTCTGTCAATAGTTTTTTTGCCTTTTCCATTCTCAATATTTTAATGTGTTCTGATATGCCGAATTTATAGTTGTCCTTTGAAATTGCGTATAGCTTGCTCCTACTTACATGCAGATAATCGCACAGCTTTTTTATGGATAAATCTTTTTCAAGATTATTTGATATATATTCGTCCAAAAGATAAAAAGTGGAATCCTGTTGCACTCTTAGTATGTTGTTCATCCATAAATAGTTTGATAATATATTTAGTATATTGGCACAGGAAATGATTTTTTGAGTATCTAATATATTCATATGTTTAAGTAAAGTCAGCATATGTGATTTATCCAGATTTAAGTCTTGGCTTACATTATCTATCTTTTTTTCAATGTCATATAGATTTGATTTTTCAGGAGCTTGACCTATCATTATATATCCTAAAATTATATTGTTGTGTATAATCGGAGCAATAGCCTCCGTAAGTCCCATGTGGCATTTATATACGCAAATCTTTTTTTCTTTGTGGCATTTTATAAACCCGGCTTTGTCACTGTTTAAACATTTTTCAGAAAGCACATCAAATTCCCTTACATATGAGCAGAAATCGCATGAAAAACTTGGATATGCGTATATCAAATTCATTTTCTCATCCCAAAATGAAATGGTTAAACTTTCTAGAATGTATATATCTTTACAAATGCTTTCTAACTTATCTCTGCTAAAATTAAGCAATTTTATTCCTCCTCCATAAAAAACGATTTTGCTGTTTTTGCGGATGATTATGTCTATTATTATATCATTGACTTGTGGTAAAATCAAGATAGTTAATAATTATTTTTATAAACAGTGTTTTACGGATATCGGAATAAACGGTGAGTGTATAAATGGTTTTAACAATATAGAGTACAAGGAGGAATTATAATGTCTAAAGTTAAAGAGTTACTTGATGAAGGAAAAGGTGTATTTAGGTTGGCTCCTGTCTGGGTGCCGAGGTCTTTTTGCAGACCGGGGAAAAGAATTAAGCTCCATCCAGATGATTACTATGTATTGGGGCAGTCAAGAGGTGGTATAGACGAGCGTTGGTTTTCATCAACAACTCATGCCGATAACGGTCCGGATACACCGGTCGATGAGGGATTGAGTTATATTGTTTCTGCAGACGGCTCGGAAAAGGTTTTGCTCAGGGATGCCATTGATGAACTTAAAGGAGATGCTATAGGCGACTATCTATGGAATAAATATAAAAGATGGCCTATGTTTTCGAAGTTTTTCGATAATCTCGGACCTCTGCCGCATCATATTCATCATAGGGAAGAGCATGCGCAAAGGGTCGGTGAGTCTGGAAAACCGGAAATGTATTTTTTCCCTTCTCAGGTAAATAATTATGAGGGTGAATTTGGATATACATTTTTCGGATTAAAACCGGAAACGAAAAAAGAACAGGTAAAAGAATGCCTTGAAAAATTTACAGAAGGCGATAATCATATTTTGGATTTATCACAGGCATATAAAATAAAGCTTGATACAGGATGGGATGTTCCTCCCGGGGTATTGCATGCGCCGGCAAGTCTTTGTACATACGAGCCGCAGTTTGCGAGCGATGTTTATGCTATGTATCAGTCTGTTTTATACGGCGGACATTGTGTCCCTGAAAATCTTCTTTGGAAGAACTGTCCTGAGGAAGAACAAGGAAATTTTGATTACCTTGTTGATG
>CAKSGG010000465.1 GCA_934454215.1 uncultured Clostridia bacterium | reverse complement strand
TATAAAAACAGCATGAAAGGGATTTTTACCACTTCTGTAAACAAAGGAACGATAGATGAATGCCCAATGGCGTATAAGCCCATGGAAGAAATTATGCGTAATATAAAAGACACGGTAACAGTAAACAAGATTATCAAGCCCATATACAACTTTAAGGCAAGTGAAAATGCAACCGACAGAAAAAAAGAGAAGGAAAGGAAGAAATGATAATGGGATGTTTTTCTGATTTGGCAATAGAGTTCTTTGATTATTATGAAGACTACAGCTATCCTTCACCCGAAAGACAGCTGCTACAGCGGTTAGATGATTTGAAAGATCGATTGGAAGAATTGATTTTTAAATAAGCTGATTATCAAGACGGTTATATTTATACCGAAAATGATATTCGCTATGTTCTTCCGGAACATCTTTGCGACATCTATAAAGTTGAGCGTGCTATTGAATTGGCAAAAGATGATTTGCTGAACAAGTATGGCATAAATGTCTATGAAGCTGAAGAAACAGAACTCACAGAAGAATTTGCTTCGACTTCGGACTATGAAGAAGGGCATAAACAGATTAGGTTAATTGATTTTATTCTTCATGCTTTCTTGTTGCAAAATAAGAAAACAGCTTAAGGAGGCTTATAAAAATGACAAGGTATATTAATCTAAACACACATTCAAACAGTTCTTTTAGAGAAACTGTAGTTACACCTTATGAAATAGTAGAATTTGCTGTAAAAGACAGCGCTAAAGCAATTGCATTAACAGATTTAAACAGCGTTCAAGGGTTTACTGAATTTTCCAAAGCGGCAGAAAAGTACAAGGAAAAGGGATTTAAGCCTATTTACGGAGTTCAAATTTTTGGCATGGATACGGAGAAATCTTCTGTTCCTAGGAAAATAACTCTTCTTGCCAAAAATCATAACGGGCTCAAAAACATATATAAAATAATGTCTATGGGGTATACAAAGGTAGTGTCGGATGAAGAATGGCCTTGTGTTTCCTATGAAGATATAAGAAACAATCGTGAAGGTGTGCTTGTGGGCTTTGAATGTACCAAATCAGATGTGCATCGGCTTTGGACAGATGATGAGCAGAATCACAAAGGTGAAAAGACAAAAGAGTTAGTTCTTGAGGAATATTCCGTTGCGGATTATGTAGGAATAAAGCCCTGGCGTAGTTATGTGGAAATAATGGGTGACCCTGCCAATGCTTCGGCATCGGAAGAAGTTACCGTTAAATTGCTTTTGAATAAAATAGTCGTAGCATTAAAGTCTATAAACAAATATGCAGTGGCAACGAATTGCTCAAATTGCATTACCGAGCAGGACGAGCTTTGCTACAACATATTACATAACTGCTATTCGGATACAAAGTCGTGTTCAGAGAGGTTTTTAACTACTGAAGAAATATTGGCTGATTACAGCCTTCCTGATAGCGAATATTTTATACCGCACATATCAGAAATGCGCGAGATGGCACAGGCGCTTGTGTTGGATAACCCAAATGCAATTGCTGATATGATTGACGATTTCTCCATAGGGTTAGATGGAAAATATGAATTTAACATATCAAATGCCAAAGAGTTATTGCAGGATATCGGCGAAAAGGCACTGTATGAAAAGTATGGAGAATGTACCCCTGAATTTATATTGGAACGCTACAGGTCGGAGCTTGACAATATTATCTTGAACGGCTTTGAATCATATTATGTTCTTGCATATATGTTATCAAAGAAAAGTCGTGAACTTGGATATCTGCATAATCTTCGAGGCTGCGCCGGTGGGTCGTTTGTGGCCTATCTTATGAAAATTTCGGAAACCAATCCGTTGCCGCCTCATTATTATTGACCACATTGTAAGAGAGTGGAGCATTTCGATGCAAAAGAATATCCATCGGGCTTTGATTTGAAT
>CAKSGG010000464.1 GCA_934454215.1 uncultured Clostridia bacterium | reverse complement strand
TTTATTTTTATGTGCTATAATAATAGCGACTAAACTACAAAAGGAATGAAACATTATGACTATCGGTGAAAAAATAAAGTATTTCCGCACACACATAGGCATAACGCAAGCAAAGTTGGCTGAGCTTTCGGGAATACACCCCGTGTCCATAAGAAAATATGAAACGAACAAAATGGTGCCGCAATCTCCGCAAATTGACAGAATAGCGGAGGCTCTCGGCATAAGCTCTTTTGCGATTGCAGGATTTGAAAATAATATAAGACTTGAAACAATAGGCGATTTTATGGGACTGCTCATTATGCTTATCAAAACTAAAATCGTTGTTGTTAATGGAGAAAGAGGTGCAGACGATATTTACAAGCCTGAAACTGTTTCTTTCAAAGTCAATCCGCTTATTTCTCAATTCTTTAATGCAAATATTTCTGAAAAAGAGTTTAACGCAAAGGATATTATGTATCACTTAAAAAGAAAAAATCTCCTGCAAGACTTCTTATCTTGGGAAAAATTAAATTACGGATATGAAAAATGTGCCGCCAAATACAGCGACACACCGGATAAAAATACGCAAGCTGCTTTAGAGCAATTAAAGAACGATAAAGAAGCAATCGAAATGGAACTCCAACGCTCCGGCATTTTGCTCGATACAAAAGATGGAATCAGCGTTAAAATCCCACCGAATATTTTTAACTAACAGAACGGGGGTACTCAAATGTTATCTAATGTTAATAGATCTTTATTGTTATATTTATTGATTGGAATTATAATAATTGCTGTTTTAGTTATAGTTGGCGGAACTATACTAGCAATTATAAAAGCATACAGAAAAGGAGAACACAGCAAACGTAAATGTATATTTCTAACATTGTTATGCATCGCTATTGCCGCAACTTCGTGGATTTTTAATATGGGATGGATAAGATTCATCATGACTTTTATGCTCATTCCATTTATCCATGCAATAATTTTCTTTTTGATAAATTTTTTTACAGCAAGCTATATACATAAATCAAAAAAATTAAGAAACATCAACATTTTCTTTTGTTTTACATATTTATTATTTTACATATTATTGCCCGACGGAGGAGATGTCGGTGAAATGTATGTATTCTTTGGACTGATACATAGCAATTTATTTTCATCTATTTGCAATACGATATCTTCGTTAGCTGTGTTTGTACATATCGTACTTTTCATATTGCAAACTATCGAAATAGTAAAAACAAAAAAACTAATTGCAAACGAACAAAAAAATCAGACAATACAGAGCTGATACTCCTACGATACTAAACTTTTGTACTCAAAATGCACGCAAAAGGCAAAAAGAAACCCCGAAAATCCGCTGTTTATGCGGACTTCGGGGATTTTTTTGTGTTAAGGGACAAACCAATTTTGCAAAAAAATCTTGCCCCTACTTTGAGCATTTTAAAAATTCAAAATTACAATAAAACTCCTATTTTATTGTCAAAAATACCGTATCTATGAGGTTTATCAGCTATGCTATAAAAAAATTAGACCTTAAAAGTTTACGCTTCTAAGGTCTATTTGGGGTATTAAATTTTTTAAAAATCGTTTTGCCCGGTGACATTTTGTTTATTCCCACTCGGTGCGTTATAGCGTGATTTTAGTTGTTTCGCCTGATTTTAAGCCGTTTTCTTCGCCGGTTCCACTTAAAATCTTTTAATTATTTGGTCTATGGTGTTATCTGTTATCAATTTGTTAGCATCTACATGTTAACATAATATCTGTAGTTTTGCAAGGGGTTTTGAAAACTTTTTTATGCTGCTGCATTCATATTAATGCTTTCAATAACCTTGCGGATTCCTGCCCATACAGAAAGATCTGTAAAGATTTCAACAACACTGCCTCTATCCGTAAACGGCGCATCCTGAAGTACGGA
>CAKSGG010000463.1 GCA_934454215.1 uncultured Clostridia bacterium | reverse complement strand
AAATACAGCGCGCTTACAGAGTTAACAACGGATACAAAAGACAGTGCTAACGAAATTAAAACGCAATATGGAATAACGAGCAATGCAGGTTGGGATAACGCTACACCTCTTGCACCGGTTATAGAAGAGTATAAAGGCAAACAAGCATTTCGTCTTGTTACACTTAAGAATTATATGGATAAGACATCAAGTGATAGCTACAATCCGGGTTATGCGGCTGTAGGATTTACGGTGAATTTGTTTGAAGGCGAGGCAGAGAGCGAAACAAGATATACCTGCCTTGTCAACGCTGATTTGAAGCCGTTGACGACCAGCTATAAGATTACAACGGTATTTCCCGTAGGAACTGTGGTAAATGGGAGTTTTGGAAATCTAAAAGTTGTTACGGATAATGCCGCAAGCACAGTTAAAACCCAAACAGAGACAGTAGGATTCCATGTAAAAGAGAATGACACCAGAGATTATGCGACCTATATTTATGATATTACCACAAAACTGGGTGCGGACAGTAAATTTAAGGTAAATGCGTATTCGCCCAAAAAAGCTAACTACACATATTTAAAAGACCAGACAAATATAACGGGTGATAATGGTTCCGTTCACAGTATCGCGTTAGTTCCGGCAGAGGACTTTTTAAGAAGATAAAAACATTGACATTACGACCGATGTGTTGAGAGGGGAATGAATGTGAAAAAAGGAAAAAAAATAATGATTATGTTATTGTCGGTTGTATTGTTTGTGAACTTTTCGGGTGTGCAGCTGTATGCCGATGCTGCATATCCCGAAAAGTACGCATATTTGTTAAACAGCGCACCCGACAGCGCATATGCAATTATAGGTAAAAAAACCGATCAGCATTATTGCAAATTTATTGACGGTCGGGAAAGTGGAATAACAGACAGCAATAATATACTTTATTCCGCCGATACTGAGATTGACGGAATCGATGCAAGGTATTTTAATGTAAACAATTATTTGTGCATAGCTTATGATAGCGGTTTCTACGGCAAGGATGACCACAGTTTTCTGTTTTCGGTTGTTTATTATGATTACGGACCGGGACAGGGAAAATTTTATCTTGACTATTACAGTACAAACGGAAGCATAAATCGTGTAACAATGATAAAGCCGGGAAAGGTTCAGGGATGGTTTGCAAACACCGTTTGCGTCGATGATATAGATATGACAAAAACCTTTGCCGAGGGCGGAAATATAAGAATAATTACAAGTGGAAAAAATGCATTCAAAAAGGTGGAAACAGCAAATCTCTCACGCCTGCGGTTAAACAAGCAGAGCGCGCAGCTAAGCTGTCTCGGGTCAACAAGGGTAGATGTAATGCAGCAGCTGGGCTTTTTACAAAACTTTGAAAAGTCAAATATGGGCAAAGACTGCACTAAACGGGAAGCATGGATAATGCTTTCAAAAATATGCGGTGAAGATTATAAAAATATTCCGGATAAATATGATGATTCTGCCATAACTCAGGGCGAGCTTTTAAAGTTATATATGGACAAGCTGGGGGTGTATTTCTCAACGGACGCTATCAGTGCTGCTGAAACCGTGCAGCTTATTTCGTTATCTGAACTTTTTTTGTCTGAAAACAGCCCCGCGAGTGAATATAATCTTATAAATCTTACATATAGGGCGCTTTTCTTTAAATCCGAGGGGAAAAAATCGCTTGCGGCTGTGCTTATTGAAAGAGACTTTTTCCCGAGCAGTGTTATAAAAGAAGTGTCGGATCAGCTGTTTGTTTCGGAATATTACAGCGTCCCGCGAAAATGCCGGTCCGAAAAAATAGAAGATCAAGAGACAGGGCGAACATATTATTATATGAATATGTTCGGGGAACCGGCATTGCGGCCGTATCTTACCCTTCAATCGTGGATGGAAGATGGAACAGG
>CAKSGG010000462.1 GCA_934454215.1 uncultured Clostridia bacterium | reverse complement strand
ACCCTGTCTGTTGAAGAAGCTGCGGAGTATTTCAGAATTGGTGAAAACAAATTAAGAAAGATTATAAATGATAATCAGGATGCTGATTTCATATTGTGGAACGGCAACAGACCACAGATAGAACGCAGAATTTTTGAAGGGTATATCGACAAGCTCAATGTAATTTAATAAATTTATTGAAATCAGAACCTGCTTATGATATAATGAGGATGTCATATAGTGGGTTCTTTCTTGTAGAAAGGAGCCGTTATGTCAGATAAGAAAAGAGATAATAAAGGCAGAATTCTCCGTCAGGGAGAACGCCAACGAGAGGACGGTAGATACGAATATCGTTATAAGGATGTAAAAGGCAATACCCGAAGTATTTACAGTTGGAAGTTAGTAGAAACGGACAAAGTACCAAGCGGAAAAAAATTAGGTCAATCTTTGCGAGAACTTGAAAAGCAAGTAAGACGGGATGTAGAAGATGGATTTAACAGTTTTTCGGCATATAAAACAACGCTTAATGCCTTTTTTGATAGCTATATCGAAACAAAATACGAATTAAAGCAATCAACCCGAACGAATTACAAATATATGTATAAAAAGTATGTTCGTGATGATATAGGATCAAAGGATATAGCATCTATAAGGTACAGCGATATTAAAAAGTTTTATATCCATCTTATTAAGGATATCGGTTTTAAGCCAAACAGCATGGAAATAATACATACCATACTCCACCCGATTTTTACAACGGCAGTCCGTGATGGTTTAATCCGCATGAATCCCACAGACGGAGTTATGGCAGAAATCAAAAAGAGCCACGATTGGGAAAAACCGAAACGACACGCATTAACCGAAAATCAGCAATCTGCATTTGTAAGTTATATTGCAAGTAATAAAAAATATAGACATTGGTTGCCTGTATTTACTGTTCTTTTGGGAACGGGATGCAGAGTTGGTGAAATTGTCGGTTTGCGGCGGGAAGATTGTGATTTTGAAAATGGTATTATTTCGATTAACCATAATCTGATATACCGTCAACAAGACAGCGGTAAATGTGAATATCACATTACCACACCAAAATCAAAGTCGGGCATCAGAATAATCCCTATGCTATCAGAAGTCAAGCAAGCATTTTTGCAAGAAAGAGAAAATCAGCTTGAAACGGGATTTAACAAAACTATCATTGATGGTTATAGTGGATTTGTTTTTCAAAATCGGTTTGGTGATTGCTTAAATGCTCATTGCATAAACAGAGCCATTGAAAGAATACGCAGAGATTATAACAGCGAGGAAACCGATATAGCAGCAAAGGAGCAAAGAGAACCGGAACTGATACCCCACTTCTCCGTTCATAATTTAAGACATACATTTTGTACCCGTTTCTGTGAAAATGAAACCAACTTGAAAATCATTCAGGAGATTATGGGACACGCCGATATATCCACGACAATGAATATCTACAACGAAGCAACAAAGGAAAAGAAAATTGAGAGCTTTGCAAATCTTGAGGGCAAAATCAAAATTAGTTAAGGCTTTCAGAATTTACCCATTATTTTACCCATTTTGGTGGGTAAAACATAAAAACATTTAAGAATATTTAAGATAAGCTCTTGAGAAAGGTTATTATTTGGTGGACTTTTAAGAGGTTGTGACACTTTATAAGATTTCACAAGTCACATCCCCACCATGAAACGTGTGGGTAAGCAAGACGTAAAGCCCTCCGCACCGATCGTACAAAAGACAGCCGAAGCAGCAGAAGCCATTCCGGAGGTCATTGACTTTTCCAAGGTTGAAATAGAGCCTTTGTTTGAAGGCACCGTTGATTTTGACACTTTCAGTAAGTCAGACTTCCGTGCGGTAAAGGTTAAAGAGTGTGTTGCCGTGCCGAAGTCAAAGAAGCTGCTGCAGTTTACTCT
>CAKSGG010000461.1 GCA_934454215.1 uncultured Clostridia bacterium | reverse complement strand
CCATACCTCCGCAGCCGGAAAATAATGACAATAATTGCATAAATAACTCCTTACTTTTTATTTTTACATTTGAGCCATTCATTTTCTATTAACTCATAATCAAGTTCATGTTCATCACAGAATTGAATTTTTCATAGCTGTCATTCTCCTATATGTATTTCATTTATTATATCATATTTTACCGATTAAAACAATAGTTTTTTGCACATAAACCCCAAACAAAAACAAACCGCCGCATTAATGCGGCGGCCTGTTCGGAGCTGGTTGGCTTTAGATGCAGAACACATAAAATTAAGTTTTACCTTGCCCGACGGCGTACATCGGTACGCCGATGGTTAATTTCGTGTGTAGTTCAAAGACTTTTGAGCGTTCTGCGCTAAATGCAACAGCTCCAATTATTGTAACTTTTTTGAAAGACGGTATATCACCGTACAAACCCAAAGCTTATCATCATCAAGATTAAGCTTTCCATCACCCGTGCCCTTTATAATTCCGTTATCGACGCACCATTTAACAGGCTCTTTTGCCCATTCCGGCATATTTTTATCAATATAATTATAAATCATTGGATTTTCAAGCTTATTTATCCGTTTTTCGATTTTACCGTTTATGATATTATAAGCGTTTGTCAGCGATTTATCTATTGCGTCAACTCTTGCCTTTAAGGCGTTTAATTCCTCCATATCAATATCCTCCTCATCAATAAGTCCCCAATCGGGGCTGCCGTAGCCCAAAATTCTCGAATAATTCAGGCTGTAGCTTTTTGCGCAGAACGCACCGCCGTTCGGTATAAGCGATGTACCGTTTGAGGTGTTGCCCTCATAGGTGTACACTCTGCCGCCGCTGCATTTATAAACAATTCCCGTATGCGTGCTTTCAGCGCCGCTGTAAAAGAAGATTATATCACCCGGCTTAGGCGTATATCCGCTTGTTCCGCCGTGCCAGCGGCCTTTCTTTTTCCAGTCTTCCACCCCATACGGGCAGTACGCATACGGTTTTAATATCTTGCTTGCCTTACTTACGCCCAAAGCGTCGTAAAATATTACCGTCACCGCAACCGCACACCACGGCTGACCCTGATAATTACCGAAACCGTAGGCGGCATATTTTTTCGCAAATATTGTATAATTTGCACTGCCTGCATTTGCCGTAAAGCTTTCAAGCTGCGAATTGCTCGCCTTTTCAAGATAGCCGACATAGCTTTTCGCCAAATCCAGAACCTTATCAATATTACTCATTTACGCAACCTCCTTTCAAGCACTAAGATTTTGAATTGTCATCGCCTCTGAGCTGCAGCAATACGTCCTTAAATTTCTGCGGAATCCTGTTGCTTACGCTCGCCGTATTTTCCAAAAGCGAAATACCCTCGTTTGCAATATAGAACATTATTACAATTTCTCTAACCGCAATATTCTCACCGATAACAGACTGTATAATATTTGCCGCAGCGACAATAAGCAGTATTGACACCTTTTTAAGCAGTCCCTTAAATCCTATTTCGCTTGACAGCCTCTTTTGCTGTATTGCTTTGATAACGCCCGAACAATAATCAAGCAGCATCATCGCAAGCAGTACATACATCATTTTATCGCAGGCACCGAATAAACGCAGAATCATTCCTCCCGCAACTCCCACAATAATGCTTGCTGTATTAAAAAGCTTTTCCATTATCTCCCTCCTTTCACAAAAATCAAGGCTTTATTCAATCACCATAATTTCACCGTTCTTGTATGCTATGAAGTAGTAGATTGTATTGTTTTCATTGGTATATGAGCGAACAGTGCCAAACGCATCATTGTGTTCACTGTTTTCGGATTCATAACTTATTTTAAATCCGTTATCACATATTTCAATAATCTTACATTCAACAGACGTTCCTTGCCCGTCTGTACCTCTCCAGTTTT
>CAKSGG010000460.1 GCA_934454215.1 uncultured Clostridia bacterium | reverse complement strand
CTCGGGTGTTGAATGTTTTATATTAAGCTCTGTATGCTCTTTCATAAACTCGGTTATCTCGTTTAAATCAACTCGTGACGGTCCACCGCCGTGGTCGCCTATTCCCCACAGAACAAGTATATTCTCTTTGTCTGCGCACTCATTCAGCACATAACAAAGTTGCCCCTGTTCATTCCCGGGCGCATAAACAAGTATGAGTCAAAACCGTTCCTTTTGAGTATCTGTACAAGACCTCTCGTATGTCCGAAAGGGTCAAAATTTATTGCCGTTGTCGGGGTTTTATCAAACTTTTCTTTGAAATACCTTCTTCCGTATTCTATCTGTCGGATAAAAGATTCACCCGACAGCATTGTGCAGTCGGGCTGAAGATACCAACCGCCCATAATATGCCATTTTCCATCGGCAACCAGTTTTTGTATGCGTCCGAATAATTCGGGTTCGTATTCCTCAATCCATTCATACAAAAGTGCTTCGTTGTGATTAAATACAAATCCGTCAACTTCCTCACAAAAATTCGCAGCGGTGCGGAATGTCGAGATTGCCTCCGCCGCTCCCTCCTGCCACTTTCACAGCCATATCGGGTCTATGTGTGCGTTACATAATAAATATACGTTTTTCATAGTTTCGTCCTTTCATATTTACTTTATGCAAGTAAAATTTTTTCGGCATTTTTCTTAAAATCGGATAATTTCAGTTCGCCGCTCCGGCTTTGAAATCCCACCTCATACATCCAAACGCCGTTATATTTAATATCTTTAAGAGCCTTAACCACTTCGCTCCAATTGATTTCTCCGTCACCGGGAATCCAATGCTTTTCATCAACAAAATCAAAATCAGATACGTGCAGCGTAACAATCTTATTTTTCAATTCTCGAATTACATTTTCGGGTTTATCGGCTGTAATATGATTTGTATCGAAACAAATTCTTAAACGTTCATCCTCCTCGGTTAAAAACTTCATTTCATCAGCACTATTCCCAAGACAAGTCCGTGGTAAATCCTCAACGCATATAACCGCATTAAATCTTTCGGCAACATCCGCAAGTTTTGACAGACTTTCTTTTGCGCATTTTAGTTTTTCTTTCCGCTCCGATTCGGATATCGGTTCACTGCTCGGATGAACAACGAATTTATCAACTCCTATACTGCCGCCCATTTTTATCAATTCGGATAAATACTCAACTGTTTTTCTCCTTTTTTCTTTCTCAACATCCGAAATATCTATCAACTCTCGCGGTGCAAACGGAAGATGAAACGACCATATATTTATACCATGGCTTTCAGCCATTTTTTTAACACCGCAAAAATCAAAATTTTCATAATGTTCATAAAGCGGTCTTGATATTTCGACATCAAATATTCCGTTTTTCGCCAAATCATTAAAGCTTTTTTCTTCAAAACTCATCTCAAACATTGACATACCGATTCTATACATATATAACACCTTTCTTTCTGTTTTATTGTTTTATATCCGGGACAAATCCCTAAAATCCGTTTGCAACGAAGAATAGGGGCAATCTCTCATTTTGTGTAAACCTCAAATTTAGCTCCAAAATGATGATATAATCTAATTAGTTTTTGTGGACTGAAAGTCGGATTTCGGCTTTCAGTCCTTAATCATAATATAGCATAAAATTATCGGCATGTCAAGGGCGCCCTCGTAAGAGGGCGTGCATTTCACCCTTGATTTGACGGCTATTTTATGCTATTGCGGCAGCCTGTCGGCAAAAAATATCTCAAGCTGAGAATGAATCTGCCCCCAGTCCTTGCGCTTTCCCGTCCATTTTTTCGTAATGTCTATCATTGCAAGATAAAGCATCTTCAAAAGACTGTCATCTGTCGGAAATACGCTTTTGCTTTTTGTAACTTTGCGAAGCTGTCGGTTAAATCCCTCTATTGCATTCGT
>CAKSGG010000459.1 GCA_934454215.1 uncultured Clostridia bacterium | reverse complement strand
AAATCAGAGAACGCCTTTTTATAAAAATGAAATTTGGTCAAAAAAATATCCCGAAGTTCAGGATATATTAGCAACAGGAAGATCATATGAGCCGGCGCATAATGAAGTCTACAATAATATAGAGAGTTCGCCAAACGGAGTAAAGGCAGCCGAAATTAATCCCGTTGTAGAGTATGCAGCAGATCTCACAAAAAATTATCAGACAACAGATGATATTGGATTTGTAGATGCGGAAAACAATGATTTCAGATTAAAAGATGACGCATTAGCATATAAAATCTATCCCGATCTTGATTATCTTAATTTTGAGAAAACCGGTATATACATTGATGAAATACGTAAATCAATGCCCGAATTGACTGATTTTTCATTAGTGTATCCGGAGAATAAACAGGAAAATGTAGAGGCAAGCTCTGTTGATTTTACATGGGAGCCATCGACAAATACAAACAAATACAGATTTATACTCTCCACAGACAGGGATTTTGAGCATATATTATATGACGAATATGTGATCGGAACAAGCTTTACCGTGAAAAATCTCCGATATCAAAAGAGCAGATATTATTGGAAAGTAATCGCTGTTTCAAATAATTCCAAGTCGCTCGGAAATACCGAATTGCAGTGCAGGCAGCAGTATTTTAGCTTTACAACCGTTGAAGAACCTGTCTTAAATTATGATAAAGTCACTCCTCTGTTAGAGGAAATGACTGAAATCTATGATAATATGACAGAAGGCGAGAATCAAGGAGAATATATTTCGGGAACAAAGCAGGAATTGGGCGAACTTTTGAATAAATACAAAGCGTCATTCTATCAAAAAGGATTGTCTCAGATTAAATTGAACACATATTATGATGAATTTGCAACGGCTGCGGCAAAACTGAAGGGACAGAGAAATCAAGAATATCAAACCTTTAAAAATCTCTTTGCACAGAGTTACTGGGATATAAAAATTAACACAGTATCCTTTAATAATGAAGGTTTTATGTGGACATCCAACGGAACAGACAACTATGGCGGATTTGGGCTGAGAAAGCTTGAGCCGTATGAAACAGTCAAAGTCAGGGCAACTTTTGACCTCGAAACAGGCTGGCAGGGAATTGCACTCAGAGCAAATTCCACAACATCAGCCGGTTGGGGCGGAAATTGTCAGTATATTGTTATCGTGAAACCTGATGTGTTAGAGCTGCAATGCTGGAAACCAAACGGCGGTCATTTCTTCTTTGAGTATCCAAACAAATGTATAGAGTCAGGCAAGGAATACCTGATAGAGTATGGAATTAAAAATAAAGATGACGGAAGTGTAGATATAACATTTGCTGTTGATGGTGAAAACATTATTGAATACAATGATGCTGACAACCCAATCTTAACGGCAGGATATCTCGAGTTTTACAACACGTCTGCCGGACGAAACCTTATTATAAAGACCGCGGAGGAGAAATAAATACTATGAAAAAAATTATTAAAATATTATGTTGTGCTGCTGCGGCAGCACAACTCGTGTCCGCGGTTTTTGCGGACGGTATAAATGTAAAGGGCGGTACATCTGACAGAGTTTTTGACGCTGACAGGACTTTGTACTACATCGAGCCTGACAATGCGGATGAAATTCCGCAAATAGATTATCCCGGCGGTACGACTGTTAAACAGGCTACAGCTACAGATGGCGGAATAAATTCCGTTACCGTGATTAAGGATAACACCACAAATAAAGAATACAGATTTGTGATGAAGGATACGTCAAATAATCTGAAGATTTCGGATTTTAGCTATGAAAAGGGAGAAATTTCTTTTAAAGCATCATCTGACCAGGACGTAGTATATCAGGTAATTATTTTAAAACCGTGTATTATCGATAGCGAAGAAGCATCATATAAAACTTCGGATATCAACAGGGATAACATCACTGATACAG
>CAKSGG010000458.1 GCA_934454215.1 uncultured Clostridia bacterium | reverse complement strand
ACCATATACTGTTCATCATCAACTATTATCAGTGAAAACATTGTACTGCACCTTCCTATATATTATAAAAATATTCTACAGTATTTTCATGTTTTTGTAAAGATATTCAGAAAAAAAACCATCAACTTCCAAAATCTGACCATTGAAAAGAATGTATAAAAAGTGTAATATTTAAGTAAAGAAACTATAGGAAAGAGGTATAGAAATGAATTCGGCAAAGAAAATGAAGAAAGGGAAAATCGGCGGAAGGGAATGGCAGTGGATACAGATGAGTATTCTGCCGGTGCTGCACACTTTCATATTCTGTTACTGCACGCTGTACGGATTACTGATAGCGTTCAAGGACTATAAATACAGCCGGGGAATATGGGGCAGTGAATGGGTAGGACTTGACAACTTCAAGTTTTTTGTATTATCGAATGACTGTGCAAGGCTCGTAAAAAATACACTTCTATTAAATGCGCTGTTCATTGTCACGCTGATGGCGGCAGAAATTGCTCTTGCAATAATATTTTATGAGCTGCTCAGCAGAAAGGCGCTTAAAGTATATCAAACAGTGCTTATTACGCCGAATTTTATTTCGTGGGTTATAATCGGTTATGTTGTTTATGCATTTTTGCAGCCACAATACGGAATTATCAATAATCTGCTTGCAAAGCTCGGACTTAACGGCATACAGTTTTATAACGAACCGTCAGTATGGCCGGGAATACTCAACTTTGCAAATGTATGGAAAAATGTCGGCATGGGCTGTATTATATATTACGCCACGTTGATGGGCATTGACAGTACATTATTTGAGGCGGCGCGGATAGACGGTGCAACAAAATGGCAGGAAATAAAATATGTAACATTACCGATGCTTACAAAATTAATTGTTTTGCAGCTGATTATGGCAATCGGCGGAATATTCAGTTCGGATTTCGGACTTTTCTATCAGTTGACGAGAGATTCGGGCGCGCTTTATAAAACAACCGATGTTATCGATACATATCTGTACAGAACAATGAGGGTAATAGGTGACATGAAACTGTCGAGTGCGGTAGGCTTTTTAAAAGCGGTTGTCGGATTTATCCTTGTATATATAACCAATTATATAGTAAGAAAAGTCGATGATGATTTGAGTTTGTTTTAAGAAAGGAATGAGACACTGTAAAAATGAAAAAGAAAAAAATCAAAAAAAGCCAGATTGTTTTAAACTTAATATTAGCGGCGATGTGCATTATAACACTGTATCCGCTGCTTTTATGTCTCGGAGTATCGTTTTCGAATGAACAGGATGTCTTGCAAAACGGCTATAGGCTCTTACCAGAACATTTTGATTTATCGGGATATAAATATGTATTTTCAAATCCGACATCAGTTTTAAATGCGTATAAAGTAACAATTATCTTTTCGGTTGTATCTACCGTAGGAATGATACTTTTTAATTCTTTGATGGCATATCCGCTGTCAAGAAAAAATTACAGGTTCCGCAAGGCATTGAATTTTTATTTTTACTTCACATGTCTTTTCAGCGGCGGATTGGTTCCTACATATATATTGTACACGCAGTATTTAAATTTAACGGATTCAATACTGGTTTATATCATACCGAGTCTTGTCAGTGCGTGGACAATCTTTTATATTCGTGCATCTTTTCAGGCTGTGCCGGAGGAAATTGTTGAATCGGCGATATTGGACGGTGCAAGCGAGTGGAGAATTTTGTTTACATTTATGATACCGCTGTCCAAGCCGGTGCTTGCGACGATGGCGTTGTCTTTCTTCCTGGGTAAGTGGAATGATTGGATGACTTCAATGCTTTATATAAATGACAGAACAGATTTAATCAGTTTGCAATATTTGCTGCAGAGAATCATGCTTAACATGAAACTTTTGCAGCAGGACAGTAATGCGGCGAATATGATAGATATCGCATCAATGC
>CAKSGG010000457.1 GCA_934454215.1 uncultured Clostridia bacterium | reverse complement strand
TCTTTCATCAAAGGGCCAGCAGGTTGGCATTCCGACAAAATCGCCTCTGTTGTTAGCCCCAAAAAGCGGCATCCACCCTTCCGACATATCATTAATTTCAATATAGACACCGTCTTCCGCCTCGCGAATCCTGTACTCCATATCCAGAATATCAAGGTTCCAGCCTACAATTGTTTTTCTTCTGTTAAAAATGATGCTTGTACACATATTATTTTCTCTGTATCAATTATCTTTTAAATTTGAATTTATTCAAATACTCAGCGAGCGCTTTCACTTCGCAGCCCTTGCTTTCATAGTATTTAAGCATTTCATCTACTTTTTTCAAATCATAACTCGTGACGCAATCAGAAATAACGTGAACGGAATACCCCGCTTTCGTCATATTGAAACAGGTGGATTTTACGCAGGCAGTTGCATCTGCACCGCAAACGAAAAATTCGTCAATCTGATTTTCGGATACAAAATCCGCAAACGCTCCACTGGTCAAGGCATTGCTTTTGGTTTTTACAAAAATATTGTTTGATACAACATTCAGTTCCGGCACCAGTTCTGCACCCTTGGAGTCCGGCTTGAATGTGCGGGTTCCTGCGGTAATATTGTTGTGCTTAATATACACAATATACATCCCGTTTTCCTTTGCCCAATCAATGGCTCTGTTAATTCCCTCAACAATATCTTTGTAATGTTTTGTGATGTCGTTTTGAATATCAATTACAACAAGTGCTTTATTCATAATCTTTCTCCTCGAATTAAAATTTATTTCAGTTTCCTATACTTGATAAAGACTTTAATTACTACACAGATTACAAGTAATGCAACTGTAACTACTCCATGCAACAAAATGCTTGTATACCATGGAGCAGAGGTCAATTCATACAAGCCCGGATGAACGTAGTAATCATAACATTGATAAATGCTCATTCCGACAAATACACCAATACTGGAACCCATTATGATATTCAAAATAGTATTAACTTTTTTCAACTATAGCCTCCGCATTAAATTGAAATTTTGTACTCTTACATCGGCGTTCCGACTTCGAGCAGATTTCCGTCAAGGTCATAAAAGCGCACAACTATCTGTCCCCAACTGTGCGTCACAGGCAGGTTGACAAACTCCGTTTCCGGGTAAAGCGTTTTCAGCTTTTCATAAAAAGCATCCACGCTTTCTTCCTCAAAATACAGCTCACAGGCGTTGTTTTGCGGAATAATGTCCTTACCGATAAAGCCGCGCCAGTATTTTTCCTCCTGCAAAACAAGACCGTCCGACAGGATCATGTTGCCGTCATTATCAACAAGCGTTTCAAGACCAAAGAGGTCGTGATAATACTTTTCTGCTTTTTTGATATCTTTTACAACGATCAAAAATCCGCTCAGTCTCATTACTGACTCCTCCGTACTTCCCGCGTGTTATCTGATTCCAGTTTTCCAGCGAGCAGATACATACCCAGAATCGCGTTGAATACGACCACCGAAAATGTACCGAACCGTTCAAACAATCCGAACACGTTTTGGGGGAGCAGCCCCGTTCCGACAGGTCCGATCACCATGGCGGCAAGGCAAATGCCCGCCCATATACCGAGCGATTTCTGTCCGGCTTTTTTCGCACCGAGAACGATCAGCACAAACGCCGCAAGTGAGAATACGACGACAAGGACGGTGACGATTAGATGCATCACGTTTTGCGGATCAGTGCTTGCCGCATCGGCTACCCACGGAAAACAGGTATATCCGACATTGCAAAGCCATTCCATGGCGGCAAAGCAGTACACACCAAAGCGGAAACGCTTCGACGGAGTATTTGCCACGGCAACACATACCGCCATAATAGATACAAGTCCGCAGGGACCGAACAGGCAGTTGAGCCGGTTGGCAAGGTCTGCCGAAGGCGCACCGACCGCCGAAAGCTCACTGACCGCCATCGT
>CAKSGG010000456.1 GCA_934454215.1 uncultured Clostridia bacterium | reverse complement strand
GTTGGACATTGCTGCCCAAGCCCGAATCCACGCTTACCCTGTACCCAATATGTCGGCATTTCTATTTGTTCTTTTGTTAGCTGATTGGTTGAGAGCAGGTCAACCGTTTCTTTTTTCAAAAGCTTATATGTGCGGATTGCTTCAAGAAATTTACGGATGTATTACCTCAAATTCATAATGGAACACACAGCTTTTAATCAGCATGCGCAGAGCGGATTCTTTTGTCCGGCCGAGCAGCTTTTCTATAAGCTGCATAACATACTGTGGTAGCGTTCCAAAATGAAGTGCGTTGCTGCATGAGGCAGCAACGCTGATAGGCTTTGTGCAAAAATTTCAGACGTACTGCGCCAAACCATATCATGATTTTATGTGCTTTTAAAATGTCATTCATATTATACAGAACAAGCAGATCCATAAAGCGATAGCCTTGCCGCAAAAATGCTGTCAAGTGGTTAAAGTGGCTTACAACTTCATGAAATTATAATAGAAAAATGGCTTAAAAAACTTAATGTCTTAGAATTAAGCTTTTTAAGCCATGTAATTATTGTATTCAAAAGCGCGATATTGTTATATTAGGCTGCAGACAAAAACTTGTAAAAGTATTTTTTTTTGCAGGGGGTGAAATTTGATTGTGTAAATTTTATTTGCCGTCACCGGGGATTGCTTCATTGAGTTTGGAGTTTTTCAGAAATACACTTGGCGGATAGCCGGTAAACCTTTTAAAAACCTTTGTAAAATATGTGGTGTTTTCAAATCCGCACATTTCGCTTATTTCGCAAAGCGATTTTTTACCATAGGACAGCATAGCTTTTTTTGCATATTCGCATCGTATACGGTGGATGAAGTTAAAAGGTGTTTCGTTTGTCATACGTTTAAACTCTCGACAAAAATAGTATTTGCTGAGTCCAACCTGTGCAGCAATATCTTCAAGATTAAGCTGTTTATTAAAATTTGAATATATAAATCCTATGGCAAGATGGATATTATCCTCTTTGGAGCCGGGTCTTCTTTGAGAACTGTTTGCTGAATAATTTCGTGCAAGGTAAAGGAGCAGCGATATGACTGCGTGGCGCACACCGGCACTATGAAAGTCGGAGTTACTGTTATATTCCGAAACAACATTATTATAAAGATCGGATGCGGTATTATCCCTTACGATTTGCTTAAAACTGATTAAGTTGGTGTCAATTCCGTTCAGTTTGCAGAAATCCCGATCCGGTATCAGGTAATGATACCTCATTGTTTTTTTTGAGCCTACTTTGTGTGGAAGATTTGAGTTAATTATAAATATATCGTTTTTTGAAACATTGTAAGGAATGCTGTTGCACGTTACCGTGCCGCATCCGTCATCTATATAGATGATCTCTATATTTGGGTGCCAATTTCCATCATAAGTCGCATCGTTGATAAGAGTCGCTTCGTTTAAGTAAAGCGGCAGATCGTAGCAATTAAATGTGTGTACTTCAAAAAAATCTCTATTCATAATGATCACCTCAAAAAACTTTAATTAAAAGTGCTTTTATGTCAGTATAATTTTCTTATTAAAACATGGTTCTGCCGCTCAAAAGGCAATAAAGTTCATAAGCGTCGTAATAATGAATTGGGGTGAAAACGTTTGTTTATAGCCTTATTTCTTGCAATCATAGCGGCGTTGTTATATGTAATTGCTTTCATCAAAAACCACCCTATTACATGATAACACAGAACAGAAAAATAATCAAGCAAAAATTTAATGTTTTTTAATATTAGGAAAAATTTCGAAGAAATATATGTTTTTTTGTATAGAATTAGAATAGGCATCCATAAGAACACAGTGTGTTGCCAAAACTTTGAACGAGCGTTCGGGTTGTTGGGACTTTCCATATATGCAAACCAAAACATTAATCTTGCCACTCTGGTGCTTTCGAATATCAGAGTAAACGGA
>CAKSGG010000455.1 GCA_934454215.1 uncultured Clostridia bacterium | reverse complement strand
CATAATAGTAGCAGCCGTTCTTCAAAACCCAACCAGGTGTCTGAACCCAGATGCCATTTTCATCAGCAAGGTAATAGATTCCTCCAGCCCAGATCACACCATTTGTCTTCATTGCTCGTGTGCTGTCAAACAAATAGGTAACTCCATTGATCTTAGCCTTACCACAATCTACACTATTTGCATTCTCATCATAATAGTACCATTTGCCATCTACACCCTGATACCACTGAGAAACATACAAGCTTCCATCTGCTCGTGCACGGCAGGTCGTAGAATCAATTATGTACTCGCCATCTGTACACATTTTTCCATCATAATCAAATGCATAGTAAGCACCATTGATTTTTCTTATGCCTGATACTACAATTGCACCATTCTCAGCATAATAGTAATAACTTCCAACTAGAATCCATCCATTATCTGGAACCTGTGTCAGATATCCACTTTCATTTGCTGTATAATAGACGCCATTTTCATTAACGATCGTAGATTTGCTCATATAGGTATTTGAGAAATGATATTTTACGCCTTCAATCTCGTAAATTCCATTCTCATACATCTGGCCGTCTGGACCATAATACTGCCAATCCGTTCCATTGTATTGCCAGGTATTGGTAGGATTTTCACGAACGCTTCCATCTTCATTAAAGCCTGCGCCCTGTGTCTGCATCCTTCCTCTCCAATCAAAGCGATACGTCTTTCCATTGATCTCTAAAGAACGACTTTTGACAAGTTCGCCATCCTGCACATAATACCAATATCCATCCTCCGAATAATACCACTGATTATCCGATAATTTGTCTACTACTCTGCCGTCCATATCACAATAATAGATCGCGCCATCTACCGTGATAAAGTCTGATTGAATGAGGCTACCATACTCACTAAAACCATATTGAATGCCATCAATTGTCTGCATACCCTTGCAGCGTTTTGCGTCTGGTCCATAATAGCAGTCTGTTCCCCACCTATTTGTATAAAGAGAGCCATCTGCTGCTGCACGGTAATAATCCTTGCTTTGGGTTTCTTCATTCCAAAAGAAAAACTCAACATTTCTGCACATATAACCAATGACATCAAAACCATAATATACACCATTGATTTCGGCCGCACAATTTTTTAAAAGCTCGCCATCCTTTACATATACATACGTATAGTCCTTACCTTTTCCAATCTTTGTCCACTGATTATTCGGCAACTCACTGATCGTTCCCTCTTCATCACAATAATAGTTCTTTCCACTTTCCGAAAAGACACAGTCCACTCCCATGCTGCCATTTAAGTTAAAGTAATACTGCTTTCCATCTACCGTCTGAAGACCCGTATATGCTTTTGCGTCCTCTCCATAGTAATACTTTGTAGAGTCACCATACCACTCATTTGCATAAAGGCTTCCATCTTCTTTTGCTCGATAGTAATCATTTTTCTGAGTTTCTGGATTGAAAAAATTAAACTCACAATCCGCATACATGATTCCATCATTGTCAAAACCATAATAGGAATTATCAATTTTCTCAACACATTTTTTCAGAATTTCGCCATCTTTTATATAATAACGATTGCCATCAATCTGTACCCAACTGTTGTTAAGCAATTCGGTCGCAATTCCGTCTGCATCACAATAATAGCATGTGCCATCTTCTGCTGTGACAATGGTATTTCGGCGAAGATATCCATCATTGTTATCAAAGTAATATTGGTTTCCTTCAATTATTTGAATTCCCGCACAACGCTTTGCATCAACTCCATAATAGTACGTATAATATCCATCATTATACCATTCATTTGCATAAAGAGTTCCATCTGCTTTCACACGATAAATCCCAAGTGTTCCTGTTTCCGAATCCCAAATATAACAATTTCCCTCTGAATATAAACTACCATCCCAATCAAACGCATAATAGAAATCTCCGATTTTCTCCACGCAAT
>CAKSGG010000454.1 GCA_934454215.1 uncultured Clostridia bacterium | reverse complement strand
TTTGGGTACAGGGTGGAAAACGGTGAATTTGTTGTTGTGCCGGAGGAGGCGGAGGTTATTCGCAAGGTTTTCGGCGATTATGCCGGCGGCAAGGGGCTTTTATCTGTCGCGAAATCGCTGAACGCCGTGGGAATACGGACGCACCGCGGAAACAAGATAGAAAACAGAACGGTAAAATATTGGCTGAATAACCCTGTGTACATAGGTAAAATCCGCTGGAATACGGATGCAAACCGACCGCGGAGTTGTGCGGCGGACACGGTGATTATAAGCGACGGAACGCACGAACCGATAATTGATATTAAGACATGGGAGGCGGTACGGAAAAGAATGAGGGAGCAGGAGGGGCGGCAATACTATAATTCGAACCGAACGAAACTGTCGCACTGGCTTTCGGGGGTTGTAAGATGTGAAAAATGCGGCGCGGTGTTATCAAATCAGGGCGGTTTTTTCGGATGTTCAAACAGGTGCAGGGGAACCTGCACCGGCGTGGGTTATATCAGGGCGGAAAAATTGGAAAAATATGTTTTGGATACTCTGACGGGTATGCTGCCGCCGAAAGTTAAGGCTGAATTTTCGCAGGAGGAACCCTTTGGGCGAGCCGATGACGGCAGTACGTTAATCAAAATGCAGCTGCGGAGGTTTGAAATTCGGCTGGAACGTGTAAAAGCGGCGTATGAGGATGGTGCGGATACTCTTGAAGAATACAAAATGAATAAAAAAACTATTCTTAAAGAAATGGATAATCTGAAAAAAATATCGGAGGAAAATCGAACGAAAATTCCGGAACGTGCCGGCGAAGCAAAGCCGGGAAAAATTTGCCGGCTGACTGAAATCCTGCATGACCCCGATGTAAGCAATGTTGAAAAAAATAAGGCGGCACGGGCGGTATTTAAAGAAATCGTCAAGGGCGGTGAGGACGGAAAGACGCTGAAATTTGTGTTTTGGGGATAAGATAAAACCGCTCAAATATCAGCACTTCGGAGGACCGAACGGCGAACTGGGAGCGTCGCTGAGGTATTTATCGCAGCGGTATATCATGCCCGATGACATAAGCAAGGGACTTTTGACCGATATAGGCACCGAGGAGCTTGGTCATCTGGAAATGGTGGGAACATTGGTTTATCAGCTGTCGGACGGAACGAGCGGCAAGGACTGGCTGAACGGTCACAGTCCGGAATACTATGCCGATAACGGCAACGGAGTTTTTCCGCAGAGTGCACAGGGCGCACCGTTTACATCGGCGTCAATTGCATCTACCGGCGACCCGATAACAAACTTGTTTGAGGATCTTGCGGCAGAGCAAAAAGCGCGTGCAACATATGATAATATTTTGCGCCTGTCCGATGACCCCGATGTGAATGAGGTTATAAAATTTCTCCGTCAGAGAGAGATTACCCATTTTCAGCGTTTCGGTGAAACGAAACGGAAAGATACAAGTAAAGCCAAAAAGCCCACTATTACTATATTTTATAAAAAACGATGTATGATATGAAACAAAAGCTGATAGAAATATCGGCTTTTTTGTTTGCATAGGAAAAGGAGGGAAAAGAAATGGAAAACAATTACTTTTACAAAAGCGAATCGGAGCAGTTTGCATTTTATCGCATACCGAAATTGCTGTTTACTGACAGCCGGTATGCAGGGATTTCGGTCGAGGCAAAAGCCTTGTACGGTTTAATGCTTGACAGAATGAGCTTGTCGGTTCGCAATAACTGGGTCGATGACGATAAGCACGTCTACATATATTTTACGCTTGAGGAAATTACCGAATATTTATCAATCGGCAAGGACAAAGGTGTGAAGTTACTAAAAGAATTGGACGGAATTTTGATAGAACGCAAAAAGCAAGGCTTGGGTAAGCCGGTTATGATTTACGTTTTGAATTTTACAGACAGTCAAAATTCAGTCCAAGGTGTTGATAACTCAGCCGAAGT
>CAKSGG010000453.1 GCA_934454215.1 uncultured Clostridia bacterium | reverse complement strand
ACCCACCTTCGATATCACTATATCGTCGGATTCGGTTTCCGCCTTGCCTACGTATTTTACAAATTTTTCCCGTTCACGACCTTCCGCCTTACCAACTTTTTCATGCGAAAACGCGGAAAATAAAAACAAGCGTATTTCAAAACATCATAAAAAACTCCGTGCAACGCACTATGTCATTGCACGGCACCGCCCATTATGGGGACCTCGCATATTGTGTACCCGTGGGGAAAAAGGCGTACACAAGCAAAAGAGTGAGCGTTATCGCCCCCTATAACGTGATTTCAAAAGCGAAGTTGTGCGACGTATCTCCCGGAAGGGTGACATTTTAAAATACGTAGCTGTCATTAGGACACTCTTGCTCTTTGAATAATTGCGGGTTATAAATTAAAACATCGGTTCTTTATTTCTTAAATACGTTAATGAAAATTGAAATTGAGTTTTTCAACGATAATAATACAATTATATTTGTGATTGATCACCTTTTCGTAGCAATCCACTGTTTATATCGTGGCAGTTTTTCGAAATCTCACTGATCATTAAACCGTTAAAGATATATGATCCGTATCAATTGGATGTTCTTTTCCTGTTATTTCATTTAAAAACAGCGCACATCGCTCACACATCTTTTCCATAGCATCGACAAAATCCGATACATCGCTTTCGGAAACAAGTTTTTTATTATACATACTGAACATATATTTATGATCATTAAACATTAGCGTTAAATAAACCGTTGCCCTAACATAATTCATGCCATATCCGCCATCTCCAACAAATATTCTTCTTACCCCCATGAAATAATCTTTTACAGCATCTGACATTGCCCTTCCGCGTTCAGCATCATATTCAACTTTGTTTTCATTCGAAACATATGCATCTTGCAGTTGCGCAACATCATAAATATAAAAACTATCACAATGCAAGAAACCTACTTTTTTCTGTTTGGAATCAAAGAAAATCAAACGGAAGTTATCGCATTCTTTCTCAAAATTTAAACCATCGAAACGCGAAAAATCAGCAATAGCGTATCCCTTATCAAAAAGGCAACCGTACTGCTTAGCTTTTTCCTTAATTTCATCTTTATTACTTTCTTCATCAAAATAATCAAATATTAATTTGATACCCAAAATAATAAATACTACTCCACCAGCAATGATAACAATAGCGCCAACTACATTATCCTCTATACTGCCTCCCGTTGCTTTTATTAAACCAAAATATAAGCCCATAACACCAGCACCGCCCAACAATAAAGCCAATCCACCTATCAGTAATACCATAATCTTCGCCTCCTTTTTGATTCTTAACATTATTATAGTCACAATTATGACTATTGTCAATATGTAGACTACATTTTAAAATGTAAATATGATAACATATGCACCATTTTGGAAGACGTTAAAAGAAAAGAGCGAATCAACCTACACGCTCATTGAAAAATATGGGATAAGTAGCGCAACAATTGACAGACTTCGCCATGAAAAAGGAATAAGCACCACGAAAATTAATGATTTGTGCAAAATTCTCAATTGTAACGTATCTGACATAATAGAATACATTCCAGACAAAGACTAAAAAACCGCCCGTCACCCGACGGGTTATTTTTTGCCGAAAACCAAGCGTATTTAGAGTCCATTTCTCATAATGCCATAAAAAAATTCTCGTCGTAAACGGCGAGAATTAGTTATATTATTTCTAATAAAACGTCAGAATTTTGATGAGATTGTGTTTTTCTCGGCGGGTTTTGAAAATCATAGTGTACTTTCCGTACACGGATTTTCGGGTTCTGCAAAAACGCCGAAAAGGCGCAAATTATCGCCGTTTTTATCGAATCCAAAATAATGTTAGGCGCAATGTAAAACGGCGAGAAATCGATGAAGTTACAAGAAATAAAAAACCGCAGGACGCGCGGTGTACTTGTCGTACATAAGCGGTCTGCGG
>CAKSGG010000452.1 GCA_934454215.1 uncultured Clostridia bacterium | reverse complement strand
ATAATAGACCGTGCCCTTGCCTCTCCGTATCAGATTCTGGCGATTACTTTTACCAATAAAGCCGCAAATGAAATGAAAAGCAGAATATCGGATTTACTCCCCGGATTCAGCAATGATATGTGGATAGGCACATTTCATTCCATCTGCGTTAAAATTCTCAGATGCCATATTAATCTTATAGGGTATGAAAATGATTTTGTGATTTACGATACGGCAGATGTAAAAACCGTAATGAAGGAGTGTTACCGTGAACTTGACATAGATGAAAAGAATTTTCCCCAGAGAAGCGTATCGTCAATTATAAGCAACGCAAAGAATGATTCAATGGATTTTGAAACATTTGAATCGGTGTATAAAACCGACTTCAGAATGTCTGTTGTTTCAAAAATATATACTCTTTATCAAAGTAAGCTTATACGCAACAATGCTCTTGATTTTGACGATATAATATTAAATACGGTAAAGCTTCTGAGCGAAAATCCCGATATTCTCCAAAAATATCAGAACAGATTCAAATACATATTGGTTGACGAGTATCAGGATACAAATAATATTCAGTATATTCTTATAAATATGCTTGCGGACGGTTATAAAAATATTTGTGTTGTCGGTGATGATGACCAGAGCATATATAAATTCAGAGGTGCAAATATCGGCAACATATTAAGCTTTGAAAGCGATTATGAAAATGCACGGAGAATTACTCTCGAACAGAATTACAGAAGCACGCAAAATATCCTTGATGCGGCAAATGCAGTCATAGCCAACAATAACGGACGTATGGGCAAGGATTTGTGGACCGCAAACGGCGACGGCGAAAAAATAAACACCTTTATATCTCACAATGAGCATGACGAAGGTAATTTTATCGCAAAAGAAATTAAAAAACATCACGACAACGGCGGAAACTACAGCGACTGTGCGATTCTTTACCGCACAAATGTACAATCCCGTGTAATAGAAGAAATGCTAATGAGGAATGCCGTTCCCTACCGTGTTCTCGCAGGACTGCGATTTTATGACAGAAAGGAAATCAAAGATATAATCGCATATTTAAGGCTGATACACAATCCGCATGATGATGTAAGCCTGAAACGCATTATAAATGAACCGAAACGTCAGATAGGAAATGCAACAGTAGACAAGCTTACGGCAATAGCAATGTCTGAGGATTGCAGCATATATGATATTATTAAAAACGCCGCTCTGTTTGAAGATGAACTGAAATCATCAATAAAAAAGCTTACGGCATTTTATAACCTCGCCGAAAGTCTGATTGCTTTAAAAGATACAATTACCGTAACGCAGCTTATTACGCATATATTAAACGATACGGGTTATCTTGCAATGCTACAGCTTGACAATTCCGTCGAAAATCAAACACGCTGCGAAAACATAGACGAATTTATGAACGTTGCGGCGGAATTTGAACAAAATCAGGACTTTAACGGAACACTTTCGGAATTTCTTGAAAGCGTAACTCTCGTTTCGGATATTGACAGCTATGATGAAGATGAGGACGCAGCGGTTATGATGACTATACACAGCGCAAAAGGTCTGGAATTTCCTATTGTTTTTTTAGTCGGCATGGAGGAAGGTTTATTCCCCGGTATGCGTTCTCTCGGCAATAAAGAAGATATTGAGGAGGAGCGCCGTTTGTGCTATGTCGCAATCACAAGAGCAAAGCAAAAGCTGTATATAACACGCAGCGAATCACGCACCGTATACGGCAAAACACAATGCTCACAGCCGTCAAGATTTTTTAAGGAGATACCTGAAAAATATCTTGAGCCTGTCAAACCCGGTTTCTTTAAAAAGAAGACTTCGCCGCAGCATACTTTCGGCAGGAGCGTCGGAGAATTTCTCAGCTCAATGCCCAAAACCGTCAAACAGCAGGAGGCATCGGGCAATATTACATTTAACAAAGGCGACCGTGTAATGC
>CAKSGG010000451.1 GCA_934454215.1 uncultured Clostridia bacterium | reverse complement strand
GTGCCGCAGGGAAACAAGCACCTATCCGAACCTTCTGCCCGTCCGCTTTTATTTTTCCTCCTCATTTATTCTCATGTCCTTGCTTTTTTCCTCCGACTTCTTCGGTATGCACATATCGATAGCAAGTCCTGCTAACGCACCAAGAGAAATGCCGATGCCGATATTGTCCCCAAGTGCTGTCAGGATTAGCATACCGAAGCACATTCCGAGACTCATTCCTTCCATAACGTAGGTGCCGCCTTGCTTTTTCCCTTTCTTTTTCACCGTTACGTAGCAAGCAATCAAAATCGCCGCCGCTATCGCCGCCCAACATGGCATATTGGTACGAACAGAATGCAAAATTGTGTTCATTGCAACTCGAATAAAATTTAAAACAGCGTTCATAATTGTTCTCCCATATACTCTTTAATATCTCATCG
This sequence comes from uncultured Clostridia bacterium, assembly GCA_934454215.1. Lineage (GTDB taxonomy): Bacteria > Bacillota > Clostridia > UBA1381 > UBA1381 > Ornithomonoglobus_A. The sequence continues at coordinate 1,534 of CAKSGG010000451.1, read as the reverse complement.
ATAAACCGGAATTTGTTGCCGCATTAAGACTGTATAATTTCATAAAGCTTTTCAACCAAACACCCTTTACTTTCATAATATGCAAGCATCTCGGGCAGCTTATTTTTATCATAGCTTGTGATACAGTCAGACAGCACGTGAACGGTATATCCGCATTTTCTCATATTGAAGCAGGTGGATTTAACACAGGCTGTGGCATCCGCTCCGGCAATAAAAAATTCTGTGATGTCGTGTTCATGAATGAACGCGGCAAATGCCTCACTTGTCAGGGCATTACTTTTTGTTTTGGTAAAAATATAGTTTGAAACGACTTTTAATTCCGGCACCGGTTCTGCGCCGTGAGTGTCAGGCTTAAATGTTCTCGTTCCGGCGGACAGGTTGTTATGCTGAATATAAATAATATATAAAGCATTTGAGACAGCCCGGTCAATTGCCTGATTCACGCGTTCAATAATTTCCTTGTAGTTTTTCGTAATATCATTTTGAAGGTCGATTACGACCAATGCGCTGTTTTTCATAATGTATTCCTCCTCCAATTTTTAATTTATCGGCGTCCCCTTTGATACAGCTTAAAAAACTGCCTAATGTGCCGTTCAATCAAGTCAATCACTTCCTCCTCGCGCTCCGGTTCTCGGTCGCAGAGGTTGAGCCACACGGAAACGGGCAGGCAAAGCTGAGCCGCCATGATTTCCGTGTCATTATTCGATAGCTTTCGCTGTTGTATTAAAAATTCAATAATACCGACAAAAAAATTCATAACATTAATATAATTCTGTTTTGTCTGTACTTTTGCAAGAATCGGATTTCGGAACTGCTCGATTGTCAGCATCTTTCTGATTTTGGCAATCTGCGGTTCATGGATAATATAACGAATCTGACCGATTATCATCTGTGTAATCGTGTCAATATTCAAATCTTTTTCGTCTTTTAAAAAAGAAGATTTATCCCTATTGGTTTCCGAAAAAATTGAATGCCGCTCATATTCTTCCAGAACCTCCCGCATCAGCTCGTCCAAAATTTCTTTCTTGCTTGCAAAATGGCTGTATACAGAAGCCTTGCGGATACCGACCTCATCTGCAATCTGTGAAACCGATGTTGCTTCAAAGCCTTGCGTTGAAAACAAGTCAAGTGCCGCATCTAAGATTTTTTGTTTTGTACTTCTGTTATCCATAGTTCATAATCTCTCCCGATTTCAAGTTACATTTATATTATACCTACCGAACGGTAGTTTGTCAATACGGCTTGGAATTTTTGTAAAAAATGACGAAGCCGCCCGAATTTAAATCAGGCGGCTTCTATGCATCATATTAACTTTTCCGCTGCAATACTCTTTAATGACTTTATTGATTTTCCGTGATAAAAGCTTTTAATTTGCAAACAGCCGAAAGTGCAGAGTCATCAGATTCGCTGACGCCGTTTTGGCATAACCTTAAAAATTCATCATTCCGAAAAGTTCTTTTTATATTAAACCCGTTGACTTTTCCATTAAAATATGTTATAATAACAGTTGAAATTATTTATACTCGGAGGAGCG
>CAKSGG010000450.1 GCA_934454215.1 uncultured Clostridia bacterium | reverse complement strand
TTCTTCTTTTTCTTTTGCAGAAAATCAACCGTAAATTCCTTTTGCAGCAGTGCGTCACCCTTGTATTTTTCATTCTGCAAAATGCTGAATACGGTTGATTCTCTCCATTTCTCCTTGCCTGCCGGTGTTTGAATGCCCTTGTTTTCAAGGTATCTGCATATTGCAGTGATTGATTTTCCGAGCATATACTGCCGGTAGATAGTTCTCACGATTTCTGCCTGTTCCGGCACTATTTTCGGAATTCCGTCTTCGCCCTTTTCGTATCCGAGAAAATGTTTGTACGGCAGTGATACTTTCCCGTCTGCAAAGCGTTTTCTCTGTCCCCATGTTACGTTTTGAGAAATACTTCTGCTTTCTTCCTGCGCAAGTGAACTCATTATGGTAAGCAGTAATTCACCTTTGCCGTCAAATGTATATATGTTTTCCTTTTCAAAATATACCTCTACATTATGTTCTTTAAGCTTACGGATTGTGACAAGGCTGTCAACGGTATTTTGCGCAAACCTGCTGACCGATTTTGTGATGATTAAATCTATTTTGCCGTTTACGGCATCGGCAATCATTGAATTGAAACCCTCACGCTTTTTTGTGTTTGTTCCCGATATGCCCTCATCTTATCTTGTCAAGTAAGGGAACAAAAAAATATTCTTTCAATTTTGACTTTCTCCGAAATGCACAAAAGCCGTATTGAACTCTTGTGCATTTCATGATTAAAAGTCAGGGGGTGAAAGTGGCCCTAAAATTCCACACAATTTCAATTCTTTTATCGTTGTAAACATAAATTGCTTTGACCAAATCTCTGATTATATCATTGTCTATATTATCTACGCCGATATATTTACCGAAAAGATTTAATACTGTAATATCTTCCTCAGATATTTTCTGATAAGTAATTGACTGAATTTTTTCATTCAGCACCTCAATTCTCTTATCAATTTCGACTCGGTTTTTAACAAATTCATCTTCGGTTATTTCATATTTTGTAAGCTTTATGTATTCTGTCAATTTCTTTTTCTTTTCACTGTCTACATTTTTTTGAAGCGTCAATACAGCTTTTTTATTTTTGTTCATAAGCTTATCGGCCTTTTCCTGTGCTTTGGATATATCAACGGTCTTTTCAAGTTCTGTTTTGATTATTGTTTTCAAAATCTCAACTAAATCCTGTTCAAATATTCGTCCTTGAAAGCAGTCATTATTTGCAGAAAAACGCTTATAATCACACCAATAGGATGTGTCTTTTATTTGTGTTTTTGACATAGACATCTTATGTTTACATCCACCGCAGCACACCAAACTTGCCAAAGAAAATTTACTTGTATTACTACGCTTTTTTCGTTTCGATAATGCCTGCACCTCATCGTAGGTTTTCTGCGATATAATCGACTCGTGCGTGTTCGGTACAACGATACGATTTTCCGATGCAACAGCGCGAACCTTTGAGCTTCCGACTGCTATACGCTCGTACTTTTGTGCAATCAGTTTACCTGTATAACGCTCATCACGAAGTATATTACCAACCGTACCTGAACTCCAAAGGCAATAATTGCTGACGGTATTCCATTTTCTGCACAGCGGATCATTCATTCTTTTATAAACCGATGGCGTTGGGACCTTATCCTCATTCAGAATATATGCAATTTGTGCCGGAGTAGAACCCGAAAGACGCAGTGCAAATATTCTCTTTACTATTTTTGCTGCAACAGAATCAACTATCAGCTTATGCTTATCATCGGGCGATTTTACATATCCGTAAAAAGCATACGGAGCAAAATATTTGCCTTGCTTTAGCTGAACACTTCTCGCACTTTTCACCTTCTCGGATAAATCACGGCTGTACATTGTGTATGCGATACTTTTCATCGCCATATCAATACCGCCCGTAATTCCTCTGAAATCGTTGCTGTCATATCCGTCATTTACGGAGATAAAGCGTATCTGCCATTCGGGGAACTTCTGTTCCGCATATCGTCCGAC
>CAKSGG010000449.1 GCA_934454215.1 uncultured Clostridia bacterium | reverse complement strand
AGTAACAATATAAGTAATTTCATAAGTACCTACTTCATCATAATTTACTCTACTTTCATCAACACCAACATTTGAAGGTTCTATATTTCCATCATGATCATCAGTAACTGTTAAATCTTGATTATAATCATATATTTCTCCTTTTTTAACAGTTATTATACCTTTATCAGCTTCATTTTGTTTTGGATAAGTTATAACTGGAGCTTCATTATAAATAGCTTGAATTTGAGTAGCTCCTATTTTAAACCTCGTATTATTGAAAGCTTCCAATTCATCTTCATCTATACCATCTGTTAAATGTAATTCATTCCCCTTTAAATTATCTACTTTCTCAATATTACCAGTAATTGATAAGTTTTTAGGATATTTAGTTTCAACTCCTATGAATAATCCTTCCTCGTATTCTACTTCATTTATTCTTTTAATTTGTTCATTATCAATAGGTTTATTTCCTTGTATTTGTAAAGTTTTTAACGTAGATCCACTTGCTGTGTAAATAGAAATAGTTAATACATTTTCTTCATCATCTGGATATAACGCTTCTGTAAGCTCTTTATAAACTTTAAGTTTATGTGTTAATTCATCAAAGCCTAATTCTAAATAATTTTCATTGTTACTTTCTGACTTTAATTTTAACCTTACACCATCAATATCATTTTTAGGAACAACATTAAACTTTCTAATCTTTGTTGTAGTAACACTCCAACTATTAGTAACACTATATTCAAGTGTTTTTTCTCCAATGGTGTTTACATCTATTCCTTGTTCATTATATTTAACTTTTTCAAAAGCTATATTTTCAGTAGCATCTACTATAGTAATATTGTTTAAATAATTAACAGTATCACCTCTTTTAACTTCAACTGAATTATTATCTCCTTCTGCAAAGTTAATTTCTGGAGTAGATGGACCTATTTCTTTTAATCCATTTTCAGTTATTCTAAATCTAACAGAGTTCATATCATTTTCTTCTTTTAAACCAGTATTATAATCATGAGTTTTTCCTTCAATATCTCCAATAACTTTTACTTTATTAGAATTATTTGTCCAAAGACTTATACTATCACCTATATTAAAAATATAATCTGTTAAATCTGATAATTGTGATTCTAAATTATTTGTTGTACTTACATCTGAATTTACACTTGAATTAACAACAATTCCACCATTAGCATTAAATATTTTTATTCTAAATATTTTATCACTATTATCTTCTGATGGTTTAGTATCAGCATCTCCTGAAGTCGGTGGTCTATCTTCTTCATCATCTTCTCCTTCTTCTCCACTTTCTGAAGTTGAAGGTTCTTGTTCTTCACCACCATTATCATCAGTAGTTCTTGATGTTGAATCATTGCCTTCTAAAGCATCAGGTAAATTACTATTATTCTTTTCTAATTTAAATTTACGCTCATTTGCATCAAAAATAATTTTAAATAACAAGTTATCATTCTCATTATCAGGATTATACACCTCAATGCTATTATTTTTAACCTTTGAAACAACATTAATTGTTCTTACTTTACTTGTAGTTCTATTCCAACTATCAGTTACTGTATATGTTACTTTATAAACACCTAATACATTAGTATCTACTGTTCCTGTTATTTGAACTCTATCTATAGGAATACTTTGATCTCTATCATCTGTTACTGTTACACCTGTTCTTAAATTAAAAGTAGTTCCTTTTTCTACTATCTCTACTGAATCATTAAAACCATTTATCTCTGGAGCTTTATTATATATTGCTTGTAATCCAGTACTTACAGGTTTAAATCCAACATTATTCATAAAATCAATATTTTTAATTCCATTTGAATAATCTTCTTCTGTTATCTCAGTATGTTTTTCAATATTTCCAGTAATCTTAAGATTAGGAACAACTACAGATGTACCTTCTGAACTATTACTACTTGCTCTCCAAACTCTAATAATATCAGTTTCTCTATATTCAAGTTCATTTAATTCATTTAACTTTTCAC
>CAKSGG010000448.1 GCA_934454215.1 uncultured Clostridia bacterium | reverse complement strand
AATATAATCTCCCACTTTTTTGCCATATGCAGCATTAAACTTTTTGGACAAAGTCTGTCTGCTTACATTAAACCTATCAGCAATAGTATTTAAGTTCAAATTGACATCTGCAAAATTATCCAAAATATACCGCTCAACATCGGTTGCAATTCTATCCACATCATTTTGTTTTAAATTTTCCACAAAATCGCAAATAGCAAGCATTTCCTGGCACAATTCTCTTACATATTCATCCAAAAACGCAGGAGAAACCTTATTTGCTTTATCCAAGAAATAATTCGTCTTCGAATTGGTATATCGCACCTTCTCTGTTGCTTTTACATATATGCCCAGTAAACTGTAAAACAAAAAATACTTCAAATCGCAATTGGTACTTCTTAAATTCTTTTGAAGAAGTTCATCCAATATCCCGCTCGCACCTTTTTTATTTCCCGCTTCAATGCATGCCATAATACTTTCTTCATATCCGCTCGGATAATAATATAATTCGCTTTGATTTTGACCTTCAAAATCATCAAAATAATGCAATACTGCATTTGTTTTCATATATTGATAGTCAAAAAGCATTAAAGCCTCGCTGTACAGATACGGTATGTCCGAATGATTCTGCGTTGTTCTGCTTACCGCAAATTCTATATTTACACACAACTCATTCAACAGCATTTTTTGAACTTTCTCACAAACATCAACACTCAACCGTTGTTTCAGTTCATCCTCTGCCATTGAATAGTTTAATAAATATATAACATAATTGTTGCTTTTATTTGCAACGTAATACGTACAGACATTATCCAAAAGTTCATCTAACATATTTATCAAACAATATGCCGGAACACCTTCATCCTCTTTGTCATCTGTATCAAATATACCTTTATCAATTATTTTGGCAACCATAACTCTTATGTTATCTTGTGTCAAACTGATTCCATTAGGTATTTCTTTGTTTTCAACACCGCCTTCTCCCGATATAAATTTCAAAAACCTGTCATTTTCATATGTTTTTACTATTGTTTCATATTCTCTTTTTTCTTCTTGAATTTCGCCTACTCTTTTTCTTATATCATCTATACTTGCCGGAATATTTTTTCTCTTTACTCCGATTTGAGTTGTCAAGTCATCAACCTTTTTTGTGCTTTTTTTTAATCCGAAATAAGCAAAAAACAAGCCTATCAATGCGTATAAAATCAATATTGCAGAAAAATACATTTGGATTGAATAAACATTTTTCAAAACATTTACTTTGGTATCTCCTACCGCATAAATCCAATGATTTTTAGACAAATTGTCAAAAACTATAAGCCTTCGTTCTTTTGTCTCTAATTGTCCGTTTCCTTCCAAATCAATATATGGTATTTGCTCAATATCACTTTCGTTCAGATTATAACTTATCAACGGCTTTTTTAAATTGTTCAACACATAAAAACTTGAATTTGAAGAAAAACCGTTCATAAAAACATCATTCACAAGCATATCCACATTCACACGGATTACAACAGCACCTACTCGTTCGGTGCTTTGCTTATTTTTATATATTGTATTAACAAAATTCAAACCTTTTTTTCCCTCGATATATGTGTCGGGCAAATACTCCATATATCGATTTGCTTGCAAATACTCATTTTTCCACTCATCAAACATATTTATGTCACCGAATGATTTATCCGTATATATTTGTAAAGGCGTATATATGTTATCTCCCACCATAACATCGGAATTACCGCACCATATATACACATCGTCTATATACTCATGACTGTTTTTGAATGTATTGATATCTTCAATTAACGGAAACAATTTATCATAATCGTGTACCGTCAATTTTTCCTGTTGCATTATATTTATAATCTGCGAATTGTTTTGCACTGATTTTGCATACAACTCAACATCCGTTGTCATTGAATCGACAAATTCTTTTGCCTTATTCACAAGAACCTTGTTATACTCATAAGCATTTTTCTCAAAACGTTTATTGGAAACACTTACAATGCCAAATCC
>CAKSGG010000447.1 GCA_934454215.1 uncultured Clostridia bacterium | reverse complement strand
GACATAGATAAATGCTTTTGTCAGTGTAGAAATTAAAAGAAAAACCAATTGCTGGTGTTTGCTTACGGAAAGAAATTTATCCGAGTAATTGGTATCAATAATTTCGGAAATAATTTCCTGAGTTTTTTCACGGTTGGCATGAACAATCGAATAAAACAACGAGTTTTCAGACTCCTGCGGATAGTATAACCCGGGTTTTGCTTCTGTCAATGATATGTCATCCGAAAACAATACCGATGAATTGCTGAAAAGCAGTTCGGCTGATAAGGACAATGCCCTTTGATATGACGATGAAATATCGTACCAACTGCTTGTTATATTACCTGCAACCAAACGCAGTCTCGCTTCAAAAAAGGTTTCTATGTTCGATATACAGCTTATCAGTCTTTGCTTTTGAACGGCTGCATTTTCAGCGCAAAGTATGCCGATAAGTCTGTTGCTGTCGATGCTTATTATTTTAAATTCAGAATTGCCGAATTGGCTATTAAACAAATTCGTAATGTTTTGCATAACTATATTTACGCCGTTAGCATCAAGCACGCTGGAAAATGTCGAATAGTTTGTAATGTTTGCAACGAAAGCAACGATGGGCATTTTAAACGAGGTGAGGTTGTGTTCCGAAATGCCCGACTTTATATCATCATGAGAAAGCGTTCCGGTGATAAGCTTTATCAAAAACATATCGGACAGCGGTTTTTTATGTAAAGAAATAAGATTATACATAGTTTCGTTTTTGTAGTTTAAACTGTTAATCTGATTTGCAATATAAGAAAGCTCGGTAATGTCGGATTTAAGGGCTTTGCTGTCATTTATTGATTTAAACAGATTGCCGACAGGGTCGTATATTTGTGAGGTAATTCTTTTTGAAAAATAGAAGATGCATATAACTGCGGCGGCGATAATAAAAAACAAAAGTAATAATAAGCTGCTGCCCTGACGCAAATATTCAAAATCCGGAATCGTATACATGCATGAAATATTAAAATATTTTATATCTGTGGAAGAACCGGTTTCTTTGGTATATTTTGAAAACCCTTTTTTTGAAAAGGTCTTTTTTACTTCAATGTTATCAATATTGCCAATGCTTGCAAGTAATTTGTTCCCGTTTTGAATGATGCAAATATTGCCGTCAAAATTATCGGAAGTATCTATTTGAGAAAGATCGCACGTTGAAATTATGTAAAGCGGATTTTCATATTGGCTGATGTAAAACAAGAGAACCATTTTAGCCGGCGGGTTAACGGAAAACAGAATTGCCGGAGAGTGTAATTCGCCTTTTTGCAATTTTGATGTATAATTTTCAAATTCCGATACCGAAATACCGAGGGTTTCAAGATAATAATCCAGCAATGTGACTCCGATATGCGAGTTGCCGAGGACTCTTTCTTTATCAGGTACAAGCATAACGGTCTCTCCGTACGGCTGAGAGCTTGAATTTAAATAGTTTATTAATGATAAATTAACACTTGAATTGTGGTTATCGCTGCCGGCAAACTGCTCAACAAGATCATTTTTTTTCATATTGTCCAAAAAAGAATATGTTCTGCCGATATAATCTTCCAATAAATTAGCTGAGCTCTGACTGTTTAATTTTAAATGCTGAATGTAATTGTTTCGCGAAAAAGAGATAAATGATAAGTAAAGCAGAGTGCTTGATATAAGAGATATAGTAAGAAACGATTTAACAATTTTTTTCAGAATAAAATTAGAATAGTTTTTTTGGTTGTATTTCATAAAAATTCACCTCGACTTATTTTAATTTTGTCGTTATTGAGTATAGCATATAAAACACTCATAGTCAAGGAAAAGCAAAAATACGGGCATTAAAGCAAAAAAAACGCGTTGAATTTGAGGTTGTGAAATGATATAATCTTATTAAGAAAAACAGTAGAGATTAAGTCATGCTTTTTAACATGGGAGGTCAAAATGATAAAAGTCAAAAATGAAAAAGCCAGGCAATTGTTAAGCGGAAAATTTTTAAAAGATATCAGCCGTGAC
>CAKSGG010000446.1 GCA_934454215.1 uncultured Clostridia bacterium | reverse complement strand
GTTGATAGCAACAATGACGGAAGCTACGACACGGTAGTTGTTACTGAATTTAAAAATATGTTTGTTGTCAGCGTTTCGCAAAAAGGAAATTTCATATCAGACAGTTATAACCATAGCTTAAATCTTGATGATTACAATAATATATACATTTATGAAAATGGCGTACAGATATACCTTGACGATATAGGCAGTAAACGAATAATTTCATATGTAACAGATGATGAAAAGGAAAATTTGTATATTTACGTATGCAAAAAGGGGGTAGAGGCAACCTTAGATGCTATCGGTGAAAAAAGTGGAAAAACAGTATACGAATTTAACGGAAAAGAACTTTATATGTCAGAGGAATATTTAAGTATCGGCGAAAATAATTACAACACAGTATTGCCAAAGGTGGGTGTAAGGTACCTGTACTATACAGATATTGCCGGAGATATTGCGGAAATAACGGAGGTATCCGGTAATATTTTGGAATATGCTTATTTGATAAACGCTGCAAAGGATTCAAGACCGCTTGCAAAAGACAATTCGGCAGCGTTAAGGCTGCTTATGACAAACGGTAATATTATAACAGCATATACCGCAAAAGATATTATTATTGACGGCGTAGGAAAAAAGAACGGCAGTGATATTCTTTCGGACAACAGGCTAAACACAACAGCAGGCTTTAACGAACAGGTCATTAAGGTGCGTTTTACAAGCAGCGGAGAGTTAAAGGAAATCTGTTTTCCGGAAAATTGTAAATCGGAATACGGGTACGATGTAAAAAATTTTACAACTGATTTTGACGGTACTGCAACATTTACGACAAATCGTCAGATTTATACATTTAACTATAAGTACAGCATATATCCGAACACAATTATTTTTGCAAGATATGATAATATAAATGTAGATGAACCATACGCTGTTATTGATTACAATGCTCTCAAAGGAATAAAACGGGCAAGGTTATACGATTGTGATAAAACCCTTTCGCCTTCGGTTGTTGCGGTTGAGCTGAACGGAGAAGCATACAGCGAAAATATGATTTTGGTTGACAATATAAAATACGAACAACAACAAGACGGTAATTTTTATAAAAAAATATATGGTTACAGTTACGGAAAACCATACGACTGTGTTGAGTATTACGAGGGTGTTATACCTAACGACTTAAAGCGCGGAGATGTTGTACGTGCTGCGCTTTTGGAACGAAGGGTTGTAAAAATTGAAAAAATAGTAAGCTTAAGTGAACCTCCTGCTCCACGGCTGGACAATCTTTCAAGCAGCAATTTTTCAATAATTGTCGGGGAACTGTATGCTATAAGCGAACATGGAATAGTTACATTAAACCCCATAAATACGGCAAGCAGATTGACAACGTCTGCATATTCGTCTCAAACGAGCGGTCAACTGCAGATTTATGATACGGTAAATGATATAATACGCCCCGCTTTGTTTACAGAGATTATGCCGATTACACTGCCCTATTCGGACGGAACGCTTTGTCAAAACAACGGCAGTTTATGGGTTGTATTGTATAGAAAATATGAGCATTTGAGAGATGCCATTGCGGTTTATTATTAAACTGTATTGGAATGTGCGGAAAGGAAAAGAAATGAAATACATATTTAAAATGGAAGAACACGAGCTTTGGTGGGGGGGTACTTCCACTGACGGGATTATTTCCCCGTTTGATAAATCTACGGTATTAAAACACGATTTTAGGGTTTTGGCAGATAATCAATCAATGCCTATGTATATTTCAAATATGGGAAGATGTATTTGGTCTGAAGAACCGTTTGAGGTAAGCTTTTTAAGCGGTGAAATTAAGATTATAGGAAAAGACGTAATAATTGAAAATTTCGGAAATACATTAAGAGATGCATATACGGGTGCGTCGAAAAAATATTTTCCTCAAAAGGGTGAAAAATTACCGGAGAAGTTTTTTACAACGCCGCAATACAACACATGGATGCAGCTTGTATACGACCAAAGCCAAAAAGGTGTAATGGAT
>CAKSGG010000445.1 GCA_934454215.1 uncultured Clostridia bacterium | reverse complement strand
GTAGAAATCCGCCGTTCCCGCACGCCGACCCGCTGGGTAATCCATTCGTCCGAGGTATCCAGAAAGGCTGCCAGATCATCATTGGTAACCACTCGCTCCGGCGTATAACTGCCTGTTCCCGTAATACGAAAGCTCATCCGAAATCACGCTCCCTTCCACTTTCGAGCACACACCGTGCTCAATCAGGTAAAAAAATTTTCGTCCGTCATTCATTACACGAGCACACTGTGTGCTCTAATCGGCAAACGTACTGTTGTATTTTTGAGCACGTAACGTGCTCAAAACGGTAAAAAAGAAATGCATCTATTGAGCACATCATGTGCTCGTGTCGGTAAAAAAATTTCTTTTTCGAGCACACGATGTGCTCAGAAAAATAAGGATCAAAGCATTCCCTGAATCAAACAGGAAAAGGCTTCCCGAAATGCATCCATTGCCTCTTGCTCTGTCAGTTCGTCCCCCACCGCATCCCGATGGAAGCCAAGGCAAAAGCACCAAACCCCGTAGCTCATCTTCACAGGGTCATTCACCTTTAGCTCGCCCTGCTCCATTCCACGGCGGAGCAGCTGCTGAATTTTCTTCAACCACCAATCTCGGTTGGTATCGTTCGCTACCTGATAGGAAAACAAATACTGTTTAAAATGCAGGGTATTTTGATAGATTTTCTCCACCGCCGCAACCGCCAGCTCCAATAAATAATCCGGGTAGGATTGCGCCGGCTGCTGTACCCGTTCCAAGGAGGAGCGAATTTCCTGCACGAGATCTTCATATAATACTTGAATGACATCGTCAATATTCCGAAAACGGTTATAAAACACTCGGTTGCTAACCTTCAGCTCGGTTAATACCCGCTTTACCGTCAGCTCCTCCATGCCTTCCCGCCGAGCAATTTGCGCCGCAGTGGCAATAATGGTTTTTGAAGTTTCGTCCTCCAGCCGGATTCCTCTGGAATATGCCACCTGTCACCGCTCCTCTCTTTTTGAGCACGCCGTGTGCTACAAGTATAGTATATCATAGAAAAATATGTTTGTCAAGAAAATTTTTATAAATTCTCTTTGATAAAGCGCATAGAAAAGGCGGTGCCTGCCGCAGCTGCACCGCCGTTTTTCTACTCGCTGACTCGCTTTAATAATTTCATCAAACTCTCATAAGCCAAGGTGAATTTGCCTGCGTCGCTGCGATCCAGCTGCAGCATTTCATCCCCTTGCTCCAGGTCAGCCAAGCCTTCAAAGCTGCCCAAATGAGGTTCAAGACTCAAAAATCCGTCATAACCGTCCTCAACCAGCTCCCGGAGCAATTCTTCCAGGCACCCGTCTCCCTTTCCTGCCGGCACCACAGAGCCATCTTTTAAAGCGTCCTTCACATGGAAGTAGTCAATATGCTCTTTTAACAGGTGAAATGCTTCCGGATACACAGAGTCACCGCACTGAACAAAGTTAGCAGGGTCAAACACCCCTTTCAAATTAGGAGAATCAATCTCATCAAAAATCTCCTTGCACCGCAGGGCAATATCTCCGTAAATCCCCTTTTCGTTCTCGTGCAGCAACAGAATATCCTCCTGCTCTGCCACATCGGTCATCTGGCGCATCCGCTTCATGACCTCCTCACGATAGGGTGCGGGATCCTCCCCGTCCGGCATATAAAAACTAAAAATCCGAATTCGCCGAGTACCCAGAGCCTTTGCAATCCGGATGGTGCGCTTCAGCAGCTCCAGATGCGGCTCCATAGGATCAGTAATTGATATTTTTCCGATAGGAGATCCAATAGAGGAGGCACGAATGCCATACTGCTCCATCTTCTGAACCAGCTCCGCCACCTGCTCATCCGAAAGAGCACTTATGTTGGTGCCGTTCACTCCTCTTGGCTCAAAATACGAGATTCCCAGGTGATTCAAATGGGAAAATTGTCGGTCAATATCCTGACTGATTTCATCCGAAAATCCGGATAATGTTATACTCATTGATTTTTCTTCCCTTCTAAGAATTCTTTTTAGGGAATTGTATCACACTT
>CAKSGG010000444.1 GCA_934454215.1 uncultured Clostridia bacterium | reverse complement strand
CGTCTTGCCATAAAAAATTCCTCCTATGATATTATTTATATTCTATCATAGAAGGAATCAAATTTACAGACTTTTTTCACACACTCGGACAATAATTAGGTATAATTTTTATTCGGCTTACAATGTTATTTATAGCCTTATTGCAAATGGGGCTGTTGGAACAGCCCCATTAAAAAATTTATTTATTGCTTTTTATTTCCCATATAAAACTTGTTTTTCTCGCAAGCTTTCGCCTGTAAACGGTTCAAGGCTTCACCGAAATTAGTAATTTAAGGAGAGTGCCGCAAGCCCTTAAAACATCAGGGTTTGCGGCTTTTCATTATTGTTTGAAAAAAGAATGTTTTTACTGTTATTTGAATATGCAATTATAATAATTTTAAATACTCATCCAACTGTTTTTCTTCCAAATTAGCAACAAAATCTGCAAACGGCTCTAAATTGCCATGTGCTGCATATTGTTCGAGTGCGTTATAGTAATCGAGCCTATCCTCTTTATCTACCGATACGGGCAGATAGCCGTTAATCATGAGCTGATAATTCATTAAAAGTCTGCTTGTGCGGCCGTTGCCATCCACAAATGGGTGGATACGCACAAACTCAGCATGAGTCCATGCCGCAAGCTCTATCGGATTTAAATCTTTTTTATACTTCAAATCCTCATAAAAGATTTTTATCTGCACATACATTTCATTCCCGGCAGGCGGTGTAAATCCCGCTCCGCTGATTCGTACCTCTTGATTTCGATAGATACCGCCCACAATAATGTTTTCCGTTAGGATTGCGTGCAGGTCTTTTACGATATTTTCTGTCAGCGGCTTATTCTCGGCAATACACTTTTTCACGTATTCATATGCTTTTTTATGATTTACAACCTCGTAAATCTCTCTAAGCTCTTTTCCGCCGATTGAAACGCCGTCCTCCAATACAACCTTAGTCTCCATAAGAGTTAAAGTATTTCCCTCAATTGCAGTAGAGTTATGAATAAACCGCAGTTCAAAGTCCTTTTCATATGAAGAAAGCGTGACAGAATTTATCTTTGATTTATTCTGCTCATATTTATTTTTTTTTGCTGAAATTCTTTCAAAATCCATTTCATTCTTCCTCAACTTTTTTTGTATCCCCAATGACTTCCGATTCTCACCTTTACCGCAATACCGGATTTAACCGCTTCGGCTAAAATTCTTGTTGCGGTCGCGGACGAGACGCTAAGCATTGTCTGTACGTCGCTGTTTGTGATATAGTCATTGCTTTTTAAATATTCGCATATCATATCCATACGTGATTTTTTCTTCGGCGTTCGCACACCGTCCGACTCTTTCAGTGCCGCCCTTATAACCGACAGCATAAACTCGATAAATACAGTCGATTCTGCCTGAGCATTTGAAATATTGATTGCCTCATAATATTTATCCTGATTATCGTGTATGATTGATTCAATCGGCAGCCATGCAAAAATCGGATTCCATTGCGACAGCAGCAATGTATGCCACAATCTTCCGCACCGCCCGTTACCGTCTGAAAACGGGTGTATTACCTCAAATTCATAATGGAACACACAGCTTTTAATCAGCATATGCAGAGCGGATTTTTTCGTCCAATCGAGCAGTTCTTCCACAAGCTGCGGAACATACTGCGGCAGCGTTCCGAAATGAAGTATTTTGCCGCCGGAGGCAACAACACCGACAGGCTTTGTGCGAAACTCTCCAGCATCTTGCGTCAAACCCTGCATCATGATTTTATGTGCTTTCAAAATGTCATTTATATCATACGGGTCAAGCATATCCATATGCTCATATATCTCATAAGCATTTTTAACCTCTGCAATATCCTTTGGCGGTGCAAGCACACGCTTACCGGAAATCACCGCCGTCACCTGCTCTATATCAAGCGTGTTTTGTTCAATTGCAAGCGATGAATAGATTGTGCGTATTCTGTTTGTTTTTCTGAGCTGCGGACTCTGCCTGCCGCTTATGCTGATTCTGCCGACAAGCTCACATATATCAGCAATAT
>CAKSGG010000443.1 GCA_934454215.1 uncultured Clostridia bacterium | reverse complement strand
CAATTACAAATTGTAAATCAATTTCAAGATATGAACTTAATAATAGGTATTGAAGATTGTAATGATATCTATAATGCATTAGAAAAGTTAAATATAATTGAATTTGATAAGTATATTTCGAATACAAATAGTATTATAGAAAGCATAGAGGAATTCTTAAATGAATGTTAAAAGGAGCAAAAATGAAGAAAAATAAGAAAGTGTTAATAGTAGGATCGGATTCTTCAGTTAAGGGTGGAATAACAACTGTTATAAATAGCCTTTTAAATCATGATTGGGAATGTATTGAAATGGAATTATTGCCAACGTATATAGAGGGAAATGCTATAGAAAAAATAATATTTTTTCTAAAAGCTATATTAAAATATATAGTGAAACTAATAAAAAAAGATTTTGATATAGTACATATTCACATGTCATATAATGGAAGTTTTTATAGAAAATTATTAATAGTTAAATTAAGTAACTTATTTAATAAAAAAATCATATTGCATCTTCATGGATCAGAATTTGAAGAGTTTTATAATAATAATAATAAATCTATAAAAAAATTAATTAAAAATATATTTGATAAAAGTACTTATGTAATTGTACTAGGAGAGAGATGGAATAAGATTATAAAAAGTATTTCACCTATGTCTAATGTTAAAATATTTAATAATGCAGTGACAGTGCCAAGTGATACAGTGAAATGGAATAAAAATGATATAAAAGTTTTATTTTTAGGTGTTTTAATTAAAAGAAAAGGGATTTATGAATTAATAGAAGCCATAAATATTTTAAGAAAAAAAGGAATAATAGAAAAGAATAAATTGAAATTTATTATAGGTGGAACAGGTAAAGAAGAAGCTTCAATAATGAATTTAATAAATAAATACAATATACAGGATTGTGTTGAAATGGTTGGTTGGGTAGATGGAGAGCAAAAAACTGAACTTTTAAAACAGTCTCAAATATTTGTACTACCATCATATAATGAAGGTTTACCAATGGCAATTTTAGAAGCAATGAGTTTTGGTATACCAACAATATCAACAAATGTAGGAAGTGTGGAAGAAGTTGTGAAAAATGGATATAATGGAATAATAATTAATCCAGGTAATGTAGAGGCGTTAAGTAGTGCAATCAATAAATTGTCTTATGATGAGGCCGAATGGAAGAGATACTCGATTAATAGTAAATTAATTATAGAGGACTATTACGATGAAGTTAAATATTTTGATAAAATGACAGATACTTATATAGAAATAATGTCTTAATTTTATGTAGATTAAACGAGGAAGGATTTTAATATGAACATACTACACTTATTGTCAACTGGAGATACAGGCGGAATAGAGGTATTATGCAAGGAAATTTTTTTGAAATCAAAACACAATAATTTTTTCTGTTTCACATATAGAGGTGGACAAATTGAACAAGAAATGCAGGAATTAGGTGCACAAATAAATATATTTGATAATATAAAAAAAATACATATTAATAAGGTATTAAAGGCATCAGAAAAAATAGTAATTGAAAATAATATAGATAAAATAATTATACATCACTCATCTCCAATATCTTGGATAATTGCGTATTATTTGAATAAAAAATATTATATTCCCTTTTATATATATGTTCACGGAAATTTAGCAGATGAGTTGAGATTAAAAAAACAAAAACTAAGTTTTTTGAGAAAGTATGTGTATAGAATTACATGCAAAAAAAGTGAGGGTATAATAGCTATATCGAATTCTGTATCAAGAAGTATAAAAGACCATTTGCCAGATGTGGCTAATAAAATCAAAGTGATATATAATGGGGTAGATTTAAATCGATTTGAAAATTTAAATAAATTTCATGAATTAAGAACAACGCCTACGATTATATTTGTAGGAAGATTAACAAGAGATAAAGGTGTTCATTTATTAGTTGAAGCAATATCAAGACTAGAGCTAGATGTAAAATGTTTAATTATAGGAGATGGAATAGAAAAAAATAAGTTAGAAGAACTTAGTATATCGTTAGGAAT
>CAKSGG010000442.1 GCA_934454215.1 uncultured Clostridia bacterium | reverse complement strand
TTACCCATTCTTTATTTCGTGTTGAAATTATATGAGTATAAGCGCTGTTACCCACCAGCATTGAAATTGTCTCTTGATTGTTCAAGTACAGCTTTGCAATCTCTTTATTGTTTTCATTAAAAATTCCCACAGTTGTAAATGATGTGTTGTTTTCCATACACATCATAAAATCCACACTAACCGCTCCTGTCATATCATAAAACTTAACTGCCGATACGGTATTGCTTTTTGCGCATTTGCCCTCTCTGCCATACGGTGAATTTACAATCTCAGCTCCCGTAACTGTATACTCCTTATTCCAATCAAGATTTTCTATTTCAACATCATCAAGATAGAGATTGCCTTTAGGATTTTTACAATATATTTTATTTATTATTGATATGTCAGGTACTTCAAAATCTCCTGTAACCGCTTTATTATCAAACCACACTCTTGCCGTATTGTTCTCTGTATTTATAATATAGGCTGCATTAATCCAGCGGTTAAGATATGAGCTGTTTGATTTAATGCTTTTCTTTTCTGTTCCCGTCAATTCAAATGTATTTTCTGATGCAAGAAGTGTATTTACTGCCGCAGTCGTTTTTCCTGTTATATATTCCTGAATTTGAAACGGATTGATACCGCCGAAACTATCCGCTTCAATATACAGCCTTGCTTTTACTCTTACAGTACCCGAAAATCCGCTGTTTATCGGCAGCAATACCATGTTCAAGCCTGCATTCTGCGGGACTTTCAAAACCCTGTTTGCCGAATTAATCGGGTCGTTTGCCAATGCGGCTCCTGCTGACGTATTTATAAAATCAGACAAATTATTTATATCTCCGTCGTATTTGCTTTCAAAATCATATACGGTTTTCTTTTTGTCCGAAATTCCTTTATATACATTTATTTTTACAAACACGCCCGGATTTGCCGAAGCGCCTATTTTCACTCCAGTAATACCGTAATCAGCGGTATTCCTAAAGGGCGTTTCAAATAAAAATCCCTCTTTGCGAAATGCTGTCTCTCTGCATTTATATACTATTTTTTCATTTTTAAAATCAATTTCAGCGCTTAATATTCCCTTTCGGGATATTGTCCCCGTATTAATAATAGAACCATTCTCTATTCTTGTATTTAATAACTCAGCATTCCTGCTGTAAATCGAAACACGTCCTATCTCCGTACTGCCGCTCATGATAATAAAAGGAATGTTACAATCATTTGTCCATGTTTTATCAGTCAAGTCGTACTCGAAATCTATAGATATATTTTCGTCAAAGCTTGCGTCAAATTTAATTTCTTTCGCAATTCCTTTTCCGATATTAAGTTCATCGGAAAAAGCAGACGTATTTTCAGCAAGTACAGGTTTCAGTGTTCCTATAATAAATACAATTGTAAAAAATAAAGCTAATATTTTCTTCATTTAGCGTCCCTCCCTTCAAAAATCTTTTTTATACACATTCCCTATTGTCTGCATTTTGTCAAAGCCGTTCCATATATATGCTTTTGCAAAAGCCGCTGTCTTACCGCTTTCACAGCTAATATATTCCGAATTTTTCTCTATTGTTTTTTCCGAAACGCCGCAAAGTTTTCCGTCATTATCATACACTGCCAAAATCAAAAGCTTTCCAATCGGTGCAGGATTATAAAATTCAGTATCAGCATAAGCCTTACAACCGTCCGTCTGAACCTCCGCATATTTTATTCCGCTTGCATTCCCCACAGTGAATGTGTATTTGCGCTTAATGTCGGTATTTTCATTATAAACGGTTTTAGGATTGTTAATCTCTATCGTATATTCCCCGATACCTAAATTTTCTTCAAATTCAAGCAATACTTTATTGTTCTCTGTTTTTGAAGTGAAAGGTATTTTTGTTTCACCGTTAAATACCGTCACGCTTTCAGTAATTGAATCGGGATTTATCTTATTCCAGTCGGCATTTGCGAATATAAGTTTTACCGTTTCTATACTTTCAAATTTTGATGAATCAAAATCCGATACATTGCCGTCCGAATATTCAACAGCCCCCAAA
>CAKSGG010000441.1 GCA_934454215.1 uncultured Clostridia bacterium | reverse complement strand
TAAAATCGACAAATTTAATGAAGCCGCAATTCACATTAGACAGACGTGAATTGCGGCTTTTTATGTTGTATCTTGAGCGAAAACGAGCGCCGCCCTGCACGATTTTTATCTTGGATGAGACGGCCGATTTATTTTGATTTGTTTTGAATGGCGTCGCAATATGAACGAATTATATTTTTCAATTGTTCCAATGAATATGGGTCGAGCATACTTAATCTATTAATGATTTCGTCTGAATCAACCCGACCTTCGCCGTCGAGTCCCAATAGCGAGTCGGCTGATGTGCCTGTTACAACACAAATATTTTTCAATGTAGTAAGCGATATCCCGACTTTTCCGCTTTCAACATCGGCAAGAAAACGCGGACTTACATTTAGCTTTTCCGCCAATGCTTCACGCGTTATTTTTTGGTTTTTGCGGATGGCTCGTAATTTGTTTCCCAACACTTTGTTTATTTCCGGATTTGAACTCATATGCACATCACCTCAAACATCTCTATAAATAAATTGTACAGAAGTTTTTCGTCTCATAAATGAAGTGATAGCACATGTTAAATATGAACTTATAATGCTTAATGGTTAAAGTGCAAATAAAATCATGTAAGACTCGTTAACTATTTTGACATATGATGCATTAATTCTATTGACATATGAACCAATACATCATATAATGTCTACGGACAAGTAATTTTTAAAACGGAGGATAAAGCGATGAATTATGAGGAAGTTTATGATTATGTGTCTAAAAAAATCAACTATTTTCCTGAAAGAGAAATTGACAGATTGACACGAAAGCTCTACGAATGTGATTCTGACGCATTCGAGGAAATCAAGAAATGTCGTCTCAAAAATCCAACTTTAATTCAAATCGTATCAATTTTTCTCGGCATATATGGAGTGGATCGTTTTTTAGTTGGTGATATAGTATATGGAGTACTTAAGCTTTTTACCGGCGGGGGATTTTTGATACTGTGGTTAGTGGATATTTTTAAAATAAAAGAGGCAGTTCGAGAAGAAAATTTGGCTAAGATAGAGGCTTTAAGCCTGCCGGACATCTCTACTATTATAGGTCATGTAGAATTCAAGTAATAGTTTGATATAAGAAACGGGGTAATGAAAATGACATTGGATAGTCTTAATAGAGCGGATTTGTTGAATCTTTTGAATACGATTTGCCAGAAAGAGCAGAGATCATCGGATCTTAAATATCAGTATGTTCAACTCAATAATAGTTTGAGCAATTTCAGACCGAAAAAAAGCGGAATTTTATATAAGTTTGTTATGCAGTATTTATTTGCTGCAATAATTGTTTTAATTGCACCACTAGCGATTGTTCTTTATATGGCAATACCTGTTCCGGATGATAAAAGAGATGCATTGTTTATTGTATCGGTAGCGGTTACCGCAATAATTATTGTGACTTGCCTGATAATTTGCTATACCATAATGAAAAAACGAAAGAAACGCAAAAACCTAAAATTTGCAAAAGATAATAAAGAGAATGTAGAAAATATACAGGCTGCTCTTGTCAATTTGCGTTGCGAATACTCTTCGATAGATTCCGAATTGCGCAAGATATATGATTCATACAATGTTGAGCTGGAACACCGCAATAAATCGGCTATGAGCTATTTGGCGAGCGCCGTGTGCGCCAATGCAAATGTAAAGGCATTTGATGTGTTGCGCAAATATGATGAAATAATAGCAATTCAGGAAATGAAAGCCGCACAAAGTGCAGCTCACGGTGAAATGATGACAGCTTTGGAATCGCAGGCCCGAGCATCGCGGGAAGCGGCACGAATTGCACATGAGGACAGAAGGGATATAACCAATGCCTTGAATGATATACACGATTATCAAATGTGGGGACATTGATTGCCGGAAAATACTTATAACATAAGTAATAGCCCCGCCCGAAATTTTCGGGCGGGGCTATGTGTTTCTTTTACATCAGCGATCTGTAAAGCTCTGCAAGCTCCGCAACGCTCGTGTCGCGCGGGTTGCCGGGGCGGCAGGCAT
>CAKSGG010000440.1 GCA_934454215.1 uncultured Clostridia bacterium | reverse complement strand
ATTATGTTATGCGCGTTAAAATGGAGACAGCGCTTGACGAATTGAAAAATTCGGATAAGAAAATCAGCACGGTGGCAATGGAGGTGGGCTTTGCGGACTCGCACCACTTCAGCAAAGCGTTCAAAAAGTATTTTGGCTTCACTGCAAGCAGTGTCCGCAAGGAGTGATGCTTTAAGAGTGCTGCGGCATAAACGACGGGTCAGAATTCAGCCTTGATTATGCCCTGCGGCAGAGAACGCTTTTTCGGCATAGCACATCAGATTTATATTATGACTTTGGGCTGAAAGCCGGATTTTGGCTTTCAGCCCAAAGAATATCTGTTTTCAGAATATTATAATTACTTCTTCATTCCCATATAAAAGGTGTCGCGGCTCATCGGTTTATTTTGTATTGAATCGAGCGCTTCACCGAAATTAGTAATTTAAGGAGAATGCCGCAAAGCCATATGTATCAAGGCTTTGCGGCTGTTTGGTATAACAATGAAAATAATAGCTTTTTATAAAAATTATGCCTTTTTATAGCCCCAGTGGCTTCCGATTCGCACCTTAACAACAATACCGGATTTAACGGCGTCGGATAAGATTCTTGTTGCGGTTGCGGAGGAAACCGACAGAAGCGATTGAACATCGCTGTTTGTAATATATTCGTTGCTCTTTAAAAACTCGCATATCATATCTGTGCGTGATTTTTTCTTTGCCGGCGTTCCGGTGTGCAGCTCGTTAAGCGCTGTTTTTATAACCGACAGCATAAATTCTATAAACACGGTCGATTTTGCCTGTGCATTTGACAGGTTTATCGCTTCATAATATTTATCCTGATTGTCATGTATAATTGACTCAATCGGCAGCCATGCAAAAACAGCATTCCACTGTGAAAGGAGCAGGGTGTGCCACAGTCTGCCGCAGCGTCCGTTCCCATCCGAAAAAGGATGGATTACCTCAAATTCATAATGAAAAACGCAGCTTTTAATAAGCATATGAAGATTGGAACTTTTTGTCCATTTAAGCAGTTCCTCAACAAGCTGCGGAACATATTGCGGAAGTGTGCCGAAATGAAGTATTTTTCCGTTCTTGTCAACAACACCCACAGGCTTTGAACGAAACTCCCCCGCCTCGGATACCAAACCGCGCATCATAATTTCGTGCGCTTTTAATAGGTCACGGATATTATACGGGTTAAGCATATCCATATGCTCATATATTTCATAAGCATTTTTAACCTCGGCAATGTCCTTTGGCGGTGCAAGCACACGTTTGCCGGATATCACTGCCGTTACCTGCTCTATATCCAAAGAGTTTTGTTCGATAGCAAGTGATGAGTAGATTGTGCGTATTCTGTTTGTTTTTCTGAGCTGCGGATTTTGCCTGCTGCTGACGCTGATTTTTCCGACGTCTTCGCATATCTCTGCAATATCCGCTATCATTTGCTCCGTTACTTCAAACGGCGGCTTTTTATTTTTCACAACGCTCACCTCACAGCCTTAGTATAGCATATTGCTTTTCACAAATCAAGTCATAAATCATTTTTATATGTATTTTGATAGATGAAAATTTGCTATATTAACTTCAGGTATTCATCGAGCTGTTTTTCTTCCAAATCTGCGATGAAGTCTGCAAACGGTTTTAAATCACCGTCGGCAGCATATTGTTCCAATGCGTTGTAGTAATCAAGGCGGGTATTTTTATCAACTGACACAGGAAGAAAGCCGTGCAGCATTAACTGATAATTCATAAGAAGTCTGCCTGTGCGGCCGTTTCCAACTTATTTTCGACTTATTATTGTCATATTTAATTTTTTTCTCTGAAATTCTTTCAAAATTCATATGGTTATCCCTTTCTCGCTGTAAATTATCATGCTGTTATTATATACGATAATATAATATGAGTCAACGTTTTTCTGAAAGTTTACCTCTCCACACACTCATCAATATATTTATCGAGTGACTTTTTTGGAATTTTCCATACCCGACCTATGCGAAAGCCTTTCAGCTTTCCCGAGATGAGCAGCTTATATACTGAATTTCTGC
>CAKSGG010000439.1 GCA_934454215.1 uncultured Clostridia bacterium | reverse complement strand
TTACCAAACACGGCAAGGTTAAAATACTGCATAATGCGCTCGCAGTTGAAAACTACATATACGATGCCACGGCACATGAAAACATACGAAAAGAATTAAATCTGGGCGACAGTTTTGTGATAGGACACGTCGGAAGATTTTCGGCACAGAAAAATCATAAAAGACTGATTGAGATTTTTAAATATATATCCGATAGGCTGCCAAATGCTAAATTGGTGCTTGTGGGAAAAGGTGAACTGAAAGCCGATGTTGAAGCACAAGCGGAAAAACTCGGTTTAAAAGAAAAAGTAGTATTTACCGGAGTACGCAAAGACGTTCCTGAACTTTTAATGGGTATGGATGTGTTGCTTTTTCCTTCGTTCTTTGAGGGAATGCCAAACGTGGTGATAGAGTCTCAGGCAACGGGATTGCCGTGTGTTATATCCGACTCTATAACCCGCGAGGCAGATATAACTGGACTTGTTAAATATGTTTCGCTTAACGAGCCAAATTCAGCGTGGGCGGAAAAGATTCTTGAAATTGCAAATTCGGAAATCAAACGCCGCGACATGACCGAATGCTTTAAGAAAAACAGGTACGATATTGAAAGCGTTACCGAGGATTTTATAAAACTAAATTTTGACTAAAGGAATACTGGATATGACTAAAAAGAAAACAATTTACGATCGACTTTTCGATATATTTTTTATTGCATATGTAACCTGTGTATTCTGTTTTAATGACAGCACCTCCGGGATTAAGTATGTTTATATTTCCATGATTCTTGTTACCGGGATAGCCGTTCTTTCCCTTATTTCGGGAGGCACAAGACTTAATGTAAAGGCGGAGCTTGTGTTGCTTTTGCTCTATTTGGCATATGGTTGTCTTGTTTCTATGAAGGCGGTGTATTCCGTGCCGGTGGCGTTTGAACGCGCCCGAACGGTCGCCTTGTGTATTGTTACTTCAATTATCATCTGTCATTATCTTATAATACGCGGCAATAATGATATTCTTCCTGTGGCGTTTACTGTTGGCGGATTTATAATGTCGATTTATGTAATCGTTCATTACGGGGGACTTAGCGCCTTCTATCATCAGGCATCTAAAGAAGGAACACGTCTGGGAGGAGAAATTATACAAACCAATGTACTTGGTATGACAGCTGCCTATGCGGTAATAGTGTTTTATTACTATATGCTTAAAAATAAACAGATATATTTGGGAGCATTTGCGGTACTGCCGTTTATTGTTGCAATGGCATCAGGAAGTCGTAAGGCGTTGGTGATAGTTGTGCTCGGTGTTGTAATGCTATCGTTCCTTATGGGGAGCGGCGGTCGAGTTACTCCGGGTAAGGTTATTAAAATGCTCCTTACTTTAGTTTTAATTGCTTTGGTGGCTTTTTTTGTATCAAATTTGCCGTTTATGGCTACTGTTCTCGAAAGAACGAAGGGAATGTTTGATGTTATAAAAACAGGTAAGGGTGAACACTCGGCATGGCTCAGAAATAAGATGATAAAAATTGGATTAAGAGAGTTTCCCAAGCACCCTGTTTTTGGAATAGGTTTTAATAATGCACAATATTTAAATGAAAGATATACTGGTTACCGTACATATCTACACAATGATTTTGTTGAACAATTGGTGAATCTTGGTATATGTGGTTTTATACTGTATTACAGTAATTTTCTTTTAATACTAAAAAAACACTTGGACGCAGTGAGAAAAAATGATTTAGATATGTTGCTTTCGCTGACGCTGTTATGTATTTTCCTTGTAAATATTGTTGGTAATGTTGTATATTACAGTAAAACCACATATCTATTCTTGATATATTGGATTTCAAATATTTATATATGGAAGGAGGTCAAATCCTAATGATTAAAAAGATTGTGAACAAACTGAAAAATCCGAAAGAAATGCTTCTTTATATTTCGATATTTCACGTATATGATTTTATACCGGATAAATCATATTTACGGTTTAAGTATTGGTTAAATATGGATAAAAAACTTGATTTGAAAAATCCCAAAACCTTCAACGAAAAGCTGCAATGG
>CAKSGG010000438.1 GCA_934454215.1 uncultured Clostridia bacterium | reverse complement strand
GTCGGCAGAGTTATCGGGGAAGTTCAAAAAGCCGCAGCTTATAAAATACACAGTTGACGGCGGCACGATAAAGCGAATTTGGTTTGCAAAGGATTCGTATGACCCAAATGAGTTTTCAAAAGATGTTGACGAGAGTACGATACGCTGTACAAATGAGCTTGTTCTCGGCGATAAGTACAGTCTTACCGACAGCACAAAGGTATTTATTGTACCCGATGCGTATTCGGATACGACAACCAAATACAATGTCAGCAGCGGAAGCTATTTCAGACGTGATATATTTTATTATAATGTTGCGCTCTATGATATAGGAACAAATTCCGAGATAGCATATGCTGTTATAACAAGAAAGAAAACGAGCAGCGAAATCGGTGAGGGAAGTCCCCTGCTTGCGGTATCGGCGGTTGCCGAATCGATTGATGATAACGGTGATACGGGATATTCACTTATTGGAATAAACGAATCGGGTAACGCGGTAACAATCCCGATACTCGATGAGGCACTCAATACAGAGGTTAAGCCCGGATATGTTGTCCAGTATAATTTGAGCTATGCAAACAAAATCGATGAGATTAATGTTGTATGCGCAAATGACGAAAAATACAGCCTTATAAGGTCAGGCTCTACAAACTTTGTATACGGACAGGTTTGCAGAACCGAATCGGGGCGCATTATGCTAAAGTGCGGAGATATTGTTCCCGATATGTCACCGCTCAATATTTCAAAGGTGATAAGTGCAACAGGAACGCTGAATCTCAGATTCAACAAAGATAAAAATTCATTTGACAAGATTAAGTTTGACGAAATCGTCTATAGTGAAAAAGTTTTTGCTTGTATCAACGTTATGAACAACAACAGAATGTTAGTCGTGTATGAATGAGGTGAAAAAATATGAATAAACGAATTTTATGCTTTATAATATCATTAATCGCAATAGTTTCTATGGCGGTACAAGGTTTTGGAACGGAGTTAAAAATCGTATATAATGCGAGAGAAGATTTTACATCAACCCAAGGCGCGAATCTCTGGCGGTATCAGTATATGACGGCGGCGGAAAATTACGAAAGCTATACCGATATGACATGGAATGGTACAAAGTATGTGTACGTAAACGCAAACGGGGATATAGTAAACAATATAAACTCAACCGTTCTTCAGCCGGGTCCAGAGGGAAAAAACTCGGCATATGTGTGGATAGCACCGTATAGCGGTACTGTTAAGCTTACGTGTGAGGGCAACGTCAGAAAACAAAATGTCGGCAGTAATACAACCGCACTTATCACAAAAACAAACGAGGTTTGCAAAGAGCTGACTGTTTTGTGGGAAAAGGCGATTGCGGGTTCGGATAAGACGGGTGCAGGCAATACCTATGACATCAATCTTGAAATAAAAGCGAATGAACGTCTTTATTTTGAGATAAAAGCAAGCTCGAATGCGGCGGCCGAAACAGCGTGGACACCGATTGTGACATATACTCAGGTTGCGATGTTTGAACAAAATGGAGAAAAGGTATTAAAAGCATCCGATTTGATTGACGGGGCGGACTTGACTTGCACATTGTATGATAAAAACGCCATAACCGAGAATGCAAACATATATGCGGCGGTTTTTGACAGCGAAGGATATATGCGCGCGATAAGCGATGCACAGTTTGTTGATGTGGTGAGTTGGACGAACAGAAAAGCCGAAATGACCATACCGATGAATTTCGGAGCGGAAAGCTATGATGGCTGGCAGGTAAAAATCTTTGCCGTTTCGGCGCAGAGCGGACGCAGGTATCCGTTTAATATTTCTGAATTAATAAATATTAAATAATAAAAGCAAAGAAAGGAGATGTTTTTGGTGAAGAAAAACAGATTAATGGCGACAATTGTTTTGGTGTGTATGCTGTTTTCGGCTCTGCCGATGATGTCGGCGTTCGCTGAAACGGAAACAATCCTTGCGTCATACAGCGAAAAAGAGGCGTATGAGAAAAAGGAGCAGGGTGCGGACGGCTGGTATTGGCGTTATTTGGTGTCGGGGGTATCAACAAACCTTCCGTGGAATGCCGGTAAG
>CAKSGG010000437.1 GCA_934454215.1 uncultured Clostridia bacterium | reverse complement strand
CTTCGCTACCTGACTGACGAAGCGGATCATCTCCTCCTTGCTGTACTTGTCGTAGCCCTCTACAATAACATGCATCAACCCGTTGGAAAGATGCGTATACATCATCTCCAACTCGGTTTCACTGGCCTTCGGCAATTCCCTGTGCCAATAAGCAAGGCTGTCGGTTTTCGCCAAAGCGATCATTTTCGCAATGACAGCCGAACTGGTATTCCCCAGAATGAGTGTCCGGCAGGCTTCCTGATTTTGATCGACCATGGCATAGAGGGCTTCGATCAGAGCCGCCACATCAAAGGAATCGACATATCGGAGGGATTTCTCAAACTCCTCAATGAGCTCATTCTCAATGCTCTCCAGCAGTGCAAAGCAGTCGCTGTAATGGGTATAGAAAGTAGCCCGGTTGATCTGGGATAGTTCGCAGAGCTCCTTTACTGTGATTTTATTGACCGGTTTCTCCTTCAGCAGCTTCAAAAAAGACTGCTTGAGTATCATCTGTGTATAGCGTTTCCTCGCATCCAGTTTCGCCATCCGGAAATCTCCCTCAAAAAGATCATCACGTTCCTCAACACACCGGCGGGCTGTGTTGATTTAATTTCAGCTGTACAGTAAGTGCTGATTGTTTCTGTTTTTCACTTCAAGTATACTATACTTGTGAAAGATAATCAACACCTGTGCAATTATTTTGAGAGGAGGCTTTTTGAATGTTTGATAAATATCTAATTACAGGCGCTACCGGCTTCCTCGGCAGAGCCGTTGCGGCGGAGCTGGTACGCCACGATGCTCAGGTGCGTGCGCTTGTGCTGCATAACGACCCCTATATCAGCCTGCTCCCAAAGGAAGTTCGTACCGTCGCCGGCGATGTGTGTGATAAAAGCTCTCTTGCGGACTTCTTTGCGGACGCCGACAGCCGTACCTGTGTGATCCACTGCGCAGGCATCGTCTCCGTCGCGTCCAGACCCGGCCCGAAGCTCTATCAGGTCAATGTGGGCGGTACATGGAGGATCCTCCGGCAATGCATGGAGCACGATGTGGGAAGATTCATTTATGTCAGCTCCGTCCATGCCATACCGGAAAAACGGGAGGGCTGCGTTATCACGGAAAGCGCTGACTTTTCCCCGGGTCTTGTAGACGGCGATTACGCAAAGAGCAAGGCGGCCGCAACCGAACTGGTCTTTGACGCGGCGGAGCGTGGGCTGAATGCCGGCATTGTCTTTCCCTCCGGCATCATCGGACCGGGTGACGTACAGGGAGGGAGTTTTACTTCCATGGCAAGGTCTTTCCTGGCCGGGAGGCTGCCCTTTGCCGTTCGCGGCGGGTATGACTTCGTGGATGTACGGGACGTTGCAAAAGGCATTCTGGCCTGTTCCGAAAGCGGAGAGCCCGGCAAGGGCTACATCCTGTCCGGCCACTACATTACGATCCGTAAGATGCTTCAGCTTGTCGGAAAGGCCGCAAAGGTGAAATATCGCCCCGTCTGTCTGCCATTGGCCCTTGCAAGATTGGCAGCTCCATACTGCGAACGCCGGAGTCTGAAGGATCGAAAGCCGCTGTTTTTCACCCCCTATTCCGTTGCCGTCCTCGCTTCAAACGGGCAATTCAGCCATGCCGCCGCATCGGAACGCTTCGCGTATCAGCCGCGCCCCATGGGGGAGACTTTGCGGGACATGGCAGTCTGGCTTATGGCGCGGAAGGAAAAGGGTGAGCTATGAGTTCACCTCTGCGTCATGATGCCCCGCCTCTTGCGTAAGGAGCGAGCCTCCCGCCGCCATAAAGGATATCTTGACGGGCCTGCTGCGGGAGGACGCTCTCAGGAGCGTCCTCCCGCTTCCTTTCCCGTCCGGCAGGAAAGAGTTGCGGCGGGCGGCGTTTTATGCTATATATTAAAATATATTAAGATGTGTCTGCGGATACAGCCTGAAGAAAGCGAGGGCATTGTCTCTTGAAAGCGACCACCAAGCATCTGCTGCCGACGGTCTTCGTGTTTGCGGTAATCGCCATAGCCTATGCCTGTCGGATGCTGGCGAAATTCGACATCGGCGGCCCCGCCGTGAACCATATCCGGACAG
>CAKSGG010000436.1 GCA_934454215.1 uncultured Clostridia bacterium | reverse complement strand
GCGGATGACGCATACAAACATATCCGGCGCCGTATTTTCTTGCTTAATTTGAATTTTGTCATTTGAATCATCCTTTCAATCCCAATTTCATTAATTTTGCTCTGCGCTTTTCCAAATCATTGACATCTATCCCCCACGCCTTAAACGCAGGTTCGGTCTTAACCCTGTCTTTTGTTTCGGTAAGAATTTCTTTGCCTGTTTCAATGATTTGCCGCGCTGTTTCCTCTCTTGCGCGTTTTTTCAATCTGCATACCGTTGACGGCGCAATATTTTCACCGAATAACATTCGTATTTCCTTTGCACCTAAGTCATAGCTTGAATAATATATGTAGAGAGTTGTATCTATATCCGCAACTCTCCTCAATGTCTTTGCCATTCTGTTTCACCTCACTTTTAAATTATTGTTTAGGTTTTCTGAACTTAATGAGCAAAAAAATATGCGCCTATTTCATTATCTTTAATATCAAGCAGTTTACACATCGCGGATATTTCGCCCTGTTTAAATTTTGCTCGGTTATTAAGTTTTTGATTCAGCGTTGCTGTTTGCATTCCGAGTTCTTTAGCAAGGGTCTCTTGCGTATACTTTTTTTCTTTGATTTTTCCAAGTAACTTATCATAATTGTAATTCATTTTAACATTGTAATTCATTTTAACACCACCTTGTTCAGCTTTTCTGAACTTATAATATCACACTTTTTACTTCTTGTCAAGAGAAAAATTACATTTTTCTAAACTTTTTTCATTATTTTTTAAAAAAAGTATTGATTTTTCTAAACTCTTGTGTTAATATATTGTTTGTAAGGTGGTGTTTATTATGAAAAAAGATAACTGTGCTGTACGTTTAAAACGTGCGTTATCTATAAGAGATATGAAACAATCGGAGCTTTCTCTCAAAACCGGAATTCCTAAAAGCGCAATTAGCCAATATGTTTCCGGTGCATTTGAGCCAAAACAAGACAGAGTGGAAATAATTGCAAAAGCACTCGATGTTTCGGAAGCGTGGTTAATGGGCTTTGACATACCTATGGAACGCGAATCCACAAGAACACAAGAAAGATTCCCACAGCCAAACATAACCGAAGATTATACTTCGTTCCCTGTTATAGGCGATGTTGCCGCAGGGTACAACCATGTTGCTTATGAAGATTGGAGCGGTGAAAAGATTGATATTCCCGATTCGTTTTTACGCGGGTATCCTAAAGAGGACTTTTTCGCATTGCAAATTGTCGGAGACAGTATGTATCCTATGTACCAAGACGGCGATGTAGTGCTTATTTTAAAACAATCCGCTGTGAACAGCGGCGACATTGGTCTTGTTATATATGATGATGATTTGTCTACACTTAAAAAGGTTGAATTTAAACAAGGTGAGAATTGGTTAAAATTAGTTCCGCTCAATCCAATGTATAAACCCGAACTAATTGAGGGTGTGCGCCTTGAAACCTGTCACATCATCGGCGTACCGTATTTATTAATACGTGAATTTAATCAAATTATATAATATTTATACGAAAGAAAGAGGTTTTAAAAATGGAACAACGCTATTGTCAATACTGTGGAGCAGAAATACCGCACGATTCAAAATACTGTAAAAAGTGCGGTTGTGAGGTTCAACCGAATTCACGCCCGACTAAAGGTTTTTATAATAAATTGATAACTTGTAAGACGTGCGGCGCACAGATAGCCTATACGGCTAAAGCGTGTCCTCATTGTGGGGCAAAACCTACCAATCGTATTATTGGCGAAGCGGTTACCGGTGCAGTGGGTGGTCTGCTTGCTGTTCCGTTCATAATTATTGCAATAATTGTAATGTATGTAATAATAAAGGGTATACTTTAACTGCCATTTTATAACTATGAAAATTAAATAAACTCTAACAATAAAAAACTCCCTTGCCGCTACCACCGGCAAGGGAATGAATAGAGGTATGCTAAAAGCAAACCCAATCTCTATGGATATATTTTAGCATATCTTTTCCGAAATGTCAAATTTTTTTGAAAGGATATGATACACAATGCCAATTTATAAGATGAAAGGCAGTAAAGACGGACGGCAAAAATACCGT
>CAKSGG010000435.1 GCA_934454215.1 uncultured Clostridia bacterium | reverse complement strand
GGGTTGGTATGGCACTCATTGTGGAGCGACAGGTCGGATTATGTTGAGGAGCCGTGTTACATAACGAGAATTTACCGTGACTATTTGTGGTACAATGACAAACAATTCCTCAAGGATATGAAACGTCCGGTGGAGGACGCATTAAACCGCGTATACACGCAGAAAGCGCTGGACGGACTTATCGAATCGAAACACGGCAACCAAAGCTATGATTTATGGAAAATGCCGGGACTCGGCGCGTATGTAAATACGCCGTGGCTCACGGCGCTGTATTCCGTTTTGAAAATGAACGAAGTAAATGCCGAAAAAATCAAAATTGACGGTGAAGATATTGAGAAAATTCTGAAACAGGCGGAAGAAAATTTTGTAAAATACCTGTGGAATGACGAAAAAGGATATTTCAACTGTTTTTACAGAACCGAAGGCGCAAATACGGCAAGTATTCCCGAGAGCGTATTTTCCGACCAGATGTTCGGCAGATGGCTGCTGCTTACAGAACTTGGGAAAAAGCCGCTTTTGCCGATAGATAAGATTAAAAAATGCGTGGAATACATCTATAAAAACAATCTTATCGACGATAAGGAAAACGGTTTCAGGGGCTGGGCGAACGGCATGCTGCAGGACAGAGTTCCGTGTTATGACAATAAGCAGTATCATGCAAAAACATGCTGGATAGGTGCACAGCTGAATTTAGGTTCAATTCTCGGTGAGCTTGGCTGTGAAGATGAGTCGCTTGATGTTTTCCGCTCGGTCGAAAAAAGCTTTGCAAACAATCATCTTGCCGTGGGCGAATGGAATAAGGCGATAACGGAGGACGGAAAAAGCTGTACACTTCCGGAGGAAATGTCAAAGGATACGCCCCGATTTCCCGCTTATCCGCGGTATAAATGCTGCTGGGAATATCTTGTCAGAATACTCGGGTTAAAAATGGACAGCAAAAATATGGAATTGAAACCGTTTAAGAGCTTTGATTTCAAAATAACAGATGTGGTTCTTGCCGGCTGCCGACTGACAGTTGAGGTAAGCAAAGACTGGACGGAAATTTATGTAGACGGCAAAAAGTGCGCTGCGGCTGTTTTTGACAGAAACACGGCTCATACTGTTCAATTTAAATAATATTTGGGGTGCTTGATATGATAAAAATGATTGCAATGGACTATGACTGGACGCTGCTTGATTATTCCGGGCAGGAACCTTTTATAGGCAAAGAAACGATTGATTTAATTAACCGTTTTATCAATGCCGGCGGATACGCCGGTATTGTCTCGGGAAGGCAATACTGGGATTTTCGCGGTGAATTTAAAAGTATGGGATTGCCGTGGTCGGAGAAATTTCCGAACTACATTATCGGGCGCGAGGCGTATATTTATGAGGTGGACGGCTTAAATTATACGGAATTTTCGGAGCATAATGAGAAAATGCGCAAAAATATCACTGCCCTGACGCAGAAAATGACGGCGTATTTGGAGGATATTTTAACGTTGTATGAAAAAAACAATATACAAGTTACAAACTTCTTTGTGTACGGCGATTTTGCGGTGGAGATACATACGGTCAAAGAGGACGCACAAAAGGCGATGGAACTGCTTTCGGAATTTGTAAAGGAAAAAGGGATAACTGACGCGGCAGTTCACCGAAACGGCGTAATGGTGACAGTGTACAGCAAATATGCCGGAAAGGGAAAAACACTCCTTGCCGCCGCCGGACATTTCGGAATAAACCCCGGCGAAGTGCTTGCAATCGGCGACAGCTGCAATGATATTACAATGATAGACGGAAAACTCGGATTTGTCGGCGCATGCGTGGGCAATGCAGAAGACAGGGTTAAAGAAATTGTAAAAGCGGGCGGAGGATATATCGGAAACGGAACGGCATATAAGGGCGTTGCGGACATCATGCGTCAGCTGAAAAAAAGACGGAAAATAGAGTTTTAAAGGAGACTGATTATGCTGAATTATAAAACATACCGGGATAAAATCAAAGGCTGTTGGTTGGGAAAAAACATAGGCGGAACATTTGGTGCGCCGACAGAGGGTAAAAATTGCATGACAGTTGATAAATTTTATAA
>CAKSGG010000434.1 GCA_934454215.1 uncultured Clostridia bacterium | reverse complement strand
CATAAAAGGCTGAATATTCACTGTTCGCCTGTTGGTTGTTGATTTTAAGACCGTACTTGAGTGTTGCGTATTCGCTGTCTACATTGATATAGTCGGCATAGTGAGCCGGAATTGCCCTGCCGGAAAGTGATAGACGGAGCAGCTCCAAAGCATCAATCAAAGCGGTTTTACCTGAACCGTTCTGTCCGTATAATCCGAGAATATTTGCATTGCCATCTTTTTTTGAAGTTTCAAAATTAAGATAACCATATCCGACATTCTTAAAGTTCTTAATTTCGATACTTTCGATTCTGATGATTGTATTATTCATGTTTAATGCTTCCTTTCACACGAATTGGATGATACACTAATATTATACTACAAAAGCGCAGAAAAGTCAATATGAAATTAAAAAAAGAAATAAAATATTCCGAATTATGAATTTGCGCATGGACAAAAGCCGGATATAAAATTATTTTAGTTCGATATAAACAACGGAAAATTTGCATCCTACACTAATAGAAATTCGTAAAAAATTTTGCAGTTAATATTTCATGGATTGAGTGATGGATTTGAATATTCATATATTAGACTATATAGATACCAAGCACCCGAACAATTCATGCGAATGGTTCGGGTGCTTAACTAATATATTTTATTGTTTCTTAAATCCTGCAAGATCATCTGCAATATCGTTAAAGCTGAAAGTATCACCCGGTTCATCGGTTTTAGAAATAGTATCGTGTTCAAGTGCATTCAGACCGAGCATTTTATTCACAACTTCTGTAACGGTAGCTTCCAAAGAGTTTTTGTTGCTTTCATAGGCTATAACGGCATCTGCAATATATCTGGCGGTATTCCGTCCTTTTTTTGCAAGAATTTCAATGACTTGTCTGTGTTCAGGGATGGACGTATCAAATCGTATAGAAAATCTTTCGGGCAATTTTTTATCTTTCATCAAAATCACCGTCCATGTTCAATTTGCTTTCTGAGCAGTATATCATATCCCATAGCATTAGCGTTAATATTTTCTATGATATCCGGATTTGCAATTTTGCTTGATGCTGTGATGTATTTTGACAGCAGCAGGGAACCGCCGCCGACAAATATTGCCTGTGTGGTTTTTAAATCTATAAAACGCTCACGGAGCGAATTTATGATTTTCTCTGTAAAGTCTACGGCCTGGTGCTTGATTATTCTTTTTATGCGTTCATCAAACACGGTAGGTTTGTTTTTTAGAACGGCGTCAATATCGTTTTCTGTAATCAGCATATCTTCGCTTGAGTTAATTCTGGATTTTATATCGTTATATAAGGTTATAACACCCATATCAAGCGAGTCGCATACAGACATATCAGCTTTGCCGTATTTCAGTTGCAGATAGTCAAGGCTGTAACCGCCGATGTCAATAATAACGGAACGGGGATATTCTTTTATTTTTGTATATATCGGCATTATTGCGGCATAGCCTTGCGGATAAGCTGTTGCATTTTTAATCATAATCTTAAATTTCTTTTGGTTGAATTCAAAATTAATAATTTCATTTCGTGTAAAATATTTTTCAAATTGCTTATATTGCTTGCCGAAATGTCCCGGCGGCAGACCGATAGCAAGGTTTATTTCAGATGTCAGCCCTGAAATATATTTGCCGGCGTCAATAAGCTCATAAGCAATTGCAAACAATGTTAAAACAAAGAATTTATCATTTGCAGTTTTGTCGCGCATATACGGTATTCTTTCATCTGTCAAAGCATAATATTTTCCGTTGTAAAATAACGAGTCGGATGACAGTGGAAACGGAATGTCGCTGCACATAAGTCCTGAGGTGAATGTCTTGTGTACCGTTTTGATTTGTTATCCTAATATTAGGATAACAAATATTATCCTTATGAAAATATAATCCTAAGGATTTAGTTAAATAACGCAGAAAAACTGATGCTTTTAACACAAAACCTTAGGATTAAATATTTATCTCAAGCCGCACATTTTTGCAAGAAGTTCATCGGAATTTTTATCCCATAAATGTTTTTCATCAGAAAGTTGTATGGGAACCTTTTCAATAGCTTCTCTGACCATTTCTACTGATGGAATT
>CAKSGG010000433.1 GCA_934454215.1 uncultured Clostridia bacterium | reverse complement strand
AATCTGAACCGCATTGTAGATTTCGTTATCATGTACGGAAACATTATTAATTTTTGCCATACGAAGCGCAATCCCGCCGCAGTCATAAATCTCGTTGTTGGCAATTTCCATTCCACAGGAGTAATCAATCATCACAGCATATGCGGTTGCCTGAGGCACTCTGGCGGTGCCGTGGATCCGGTTGTTGATGATTTTGTTCCCGTCCGGAATCAGTTTTTCACGGTTTTCATCGAAGGAAGCCAACCGGATTCCGTTGATGGCCGTTCCGTAAACATGGTTGTTTTCAATCACAATATCGGTTCCGATTGCATAAATTCCGTTTGCGCCTACATTAGAAACGGTACAACCGTCTACCGTAATGTGGCTTCCGTTCAGTTCCAGCGCATTCAGCTTGCTGTATGAAAAATCAATGTCCTTAAGCGTGATATAAGACGCATCGGTGATTTTTACAAGCCGGTCTTCCAACTGAGAGACTACCATTTCCGAATTTTGAAGGTCGTCTGTAATCGGGTAGAAATATAGCATTTTATTGGTGCGGTCAATATAATATTCTCCCGGAACGTCAATTTCATCCAAAATGTTCATGAAGAAGAATTTTCCGTATTTTGTAGTCGGCAGATAACTTGCCGCACCGCTTTTGGTGGTCAGCTTATTCTTCTCAGCGTCCAGAGAACCCACACGGGCAAAGCTGACATGCCATTCATACCCCAGGCCGCCCTTGATGTACATGGTGTTTACCGCATCCTTATCCCACAGCTTTGCACGGTTGGTAGGATCGCTATAGCCTAAGGTGATAGGCTGATTCAGATTACTGCCCTCTACGGAAGTGATTCTGACATAAGCGTCTGTCTTTTCGTCATTCGGCCAGCGTGCCATGGTCATAGCGCTGCCGTTCATGAAAAATTCAGGAACCCAGGAATGCTCCGTATCCTTATCTGCTATTTCATACAGATTTTTCGCTCCTGCTGCCCCCAGGTCAACCTGCATAAGCTTGGTTTTTGCGTAAGGGTCGATGATTCTGTTTATAACTTTCTCATCCGTCACCTTTTGAACCGCATTGAGATCCAAGGTAACGCCGCCGTTGAATTTTGCACGCTCACCGGGGTAGGAAGCAATAACAATCGGCGAGGTTTCCGTTCCGGTATTTGCGGAATCAAACGCAAGCGACGATGTTCTGTGATATGTGCCGCCCCTTAAGTAAATGGTGATGGTACCCTCGTCGAGAAGGTTGTTATCCTTCCGTCTTTTCACCTCATTAAGAGCCTCTTCCGGGGTCTTAAAGGGGTGATCTATGGTACCATCGGGGGTTTCGGAGCCTTCAGGCGAAACATAAAGCGTTACACCGCCTTCCTCCGAAGCTTTTACCGCTACCGCAAGAGTTGCCTCTTTATTTTCGATATTAACCGAAACGGTCTTTTTGCTTTTCAGCTCTACCGGACTGCCGTCATAGGTAACGGACTCAATTTCAAAGCCCTTTGCAGCCGTGATGATTGCCTTATCAGCAGCGCCGACAGTAGGCACGGTTTTGCTTTCTGTGTAGGTTTCCCCGCCGTATGTAACGGAGGCATTTCCGCCGGAAATTGCAATGGATAACTGATAAAAATTGCCCTGCCGATAGGTTGCCGTAATCGTACCGTTTGCTTTGACCGCTTCCAGATCAAATTCATAAACGGATTTTCCCGCTCCCTCTGTCAGTTCCGTTGGTTCTCCGCCTTCTTCCGTATAGGTAAGAGTATCAATCAGCGCATTTTCAGGTGCTTTCACCGTTACCTTTGCATTTCGTTTATCCTCCACTGCAAAGGCTGTGCCGGACTTTACAGTCACCCGATCATTATCCAGCCCAAAGTTCAGGCTTTCACTGGAAACGATCATGGTTCCCTCGCCAATTTCAGATTTAATTGCATGATAGGAAACTGTTTCATCAAAGCTTGCGCCGGTAAGATAAATTTTCCCGCCGGTATCGCCGGAATAATTATCGATCCCCGGTTTCACAAAGATCAATCTTCTCATAATCAGCCAATCGCTGTCTTCGGTCTGGATCTCTCCGGCTCCGTCCTTATCATACACCGATGT
>CAKSGG010000432.1 GCA_934454215.1 uncultured Clostridia bacterium | reverse complement strand
CTATGGTTTTATTTTCATTATACCATAGGAGGCTCTTTTTTTCTATTGTCTGTTTTTACTGGTTCTGTTCATTAAACTGACCTCTTTTACTTTACATCACCTATTTCACGATTTTTATAGTAATATTTCTCATCGTGTTCCCCTATTTCACGAATAACCCTGCAAGGATTGCCGACAGCCACCGAATTGCACGGTATATCTTTTGTAACAACGCTTCCTGCACCTATGACGCTGTTATCTCCTATCGTTACACCGGGTAAAATTAAAGCTCCTGCACCAATCCAGCAATTTTTACCGATATGAACAGCCATATTATACTGATATGCTTGTTCACGCAATCTCGGCAATATTGGATGTCCTGCCGTTGCAACTGTTACATGAGGACCGAACATTGTATAATCTCCAACATAAATATGCGTATTATCTACCATTGTCGTGCCGAAATTACAGTAAATATTCTTTCCGAAATGTACATGCTTTCCGCCCCAGTTTGCATGAAACGGCGGTTCTATATAGCATCCCTCTCCTATTTCGGCAAACATATCTTTTAACATTTCCTCACGCTTTTTTCCCTCTGACGGTTTTGTTTGATTAAAATAATAAAGCTTTTCCAGACACTTTTCCTGCTCCGTAGCTATTTCTTCATCATTCGGCAGGTATAATTCTCCCGTGTGCATTTTATCTTTCATACTGCTCATTATTGCAAAATCCCTCCAAATCTGATATTATTCGTACTGATTATACTACACAATGAAAATTATTTCAACATATTTTTTTTAAAAATCGCAAAAAAATGTTTAAGTTTGAAAATTATGGGTAAATATAATATAGTTATTTATGCCCTGATGAGGTATTTTTTCAATACACATATCAAAGGAGAAAAGAAATTTATGATTTTAGGAAATGTTATGGTAGGTCAATCAGGAGGTCCTACTTCCGTTATTAATTCAAGTCTTGTAGGCGTTTACAAAACCGCAAAAAATGCAGGCTGTCAAAAAATATACGGTATGAAGAACGGTATAGAGGGTCTGCTGAAAAGTAATTATGTTGACCTTTCCGATTATATAAAAAATGATATGGACGTTGAACTTTTAAAAAGAACTCCGTCGTCATTTTTAGGCTCTTGCAGATACAAAATGCCTAAGCTTGAGGAAAATTCGGCTATATATGAGCAATTATTTGATATACTTAAAAAGCTTGATATAAAATACTTTTTCTACATCGGCGGAAACGATTCAATGGATACGGTTTTACAGCTTTCACGTTATGCCTCCGCAATAAATTCGGATATACGTTTTATGGGCGTACCTAAAACAATAGACAACGACCTTGCGGTAACAGACCACACCCCCGGCTACGGTTCTGCCGCAAAATACATAGCCTCGGCAATGAAAGAAGTAATACTTGACGCAACCCCATACGATATAGATTCAATTACTATAATTGAAATCATGGGAAGAAACGCAGGCTGGCTCACTGCCGCATCGGCATTATCAAGAACGGAGGATTGTTCGGGTCCCGATTTGATTTATCTTCCCGAAACAACATTTGACTGCAATAAATTTTTAAACAAGGTTAAGGACTTGAAGAAAGAACAAAACTCAGTTGTTATTGCCGTTTCCGAAGGAATACGAACATCTGACGGAAAATATGTTTGCGAATCGGGTAATTCCAATCTTACCATAGACCCATTCGGGCATAAATTTCTCGGCGGAACTGCAATGTTTCTTGCTGATTTCCTTAAAAGCAATCTTGGTATAAAAGCACGGGGGATAGAATTTTCAACACTTCAGCGCTGTGCATCACATATTGTATCAAAGTGCGATATTGATGAAGCATTTAATGCCGGTTCGGAAGCCGTTTTGGCAGCACTTAACGGTGAAACAGGAAAAATGATTATATTTAAACGTGTTTCAAATGCACCATATCATATAGCTACGGATTTATGCGATATATCGCTCATAGCAAATGCCGAAAAAGTCATTCCTCCCGAATGGATTACCGACGATGCAACAAACATTTCGGACGAGTTTATAAAATATGCAAGGCCGCTCATTATCGGAGAGCTTTCTCCGTTTATGGT
>CAKSGG010000431.1 GCA_934454215.1 uncultured Clostridia bacterium | reverse complement strand
CATTATAAGATGCTTACATTTTTTTGTAAGCTTTAGGTGATATTCCAAAGTTTCGTTTGAAACAATGGCTGAATGAATACACATCAGAAAAACCGCACTGAATTGCTATATCCGAAATAGGCTTTGATGTATTCAAAAGTAATTGTTCTGCATTATTCAGGCGAATGTCCTTTAAAAATTCATGCGGTTTCTTTTTATACACATCATAAAAAACACGTCTGAAATGCTTTTCACTCATGCCTGTCATTTTCGCAACCTCGCTTATTTTCAAATCAGAATGACTGTAATTTCTGTTTAAATAATCAAGTGCAATTTCAATTTTATATGCCGTTTTATGAGTAATCGCATCAAAAACAAGATCATTGTAAAGTTGACCTATTATCTGATATAAAATCCCGTTACATATCATTCGAGAGCCGGGCAAACCAAAACTATACTCATTAACAGCTTCCCGAAATAATTTCTCATATCGGTATGCGTTTTTTATCGAGCAAACAGTTCCAAACGGCAGATTCTGTCTTGATGATGCAGGGCTTGCGTCAAAATTAAAATTGACTGCGATATATGAAACGGCATCGCAACCGTATGTACTGCTTTTATCTATAGAACCCTTGGCTATATATGCAATCTGTCCCTGTTTTATTTGAATAGTCCTTCCTTGTTTTTCATATCCAAGTGTTCCGTTTGTAACGAAGGCAAGACTATCGTGGTTTCTGGGGCTATTGGAGATATAAGGAGTGCTGTATGTCAGCGTGTCGCAAAAAAACACCGCGTCATGGGTATATATCATAGTTTCTGTTTGCATTTTTCTATTTTCCTCTTTTTTATTTTATTATATCACATATTTTTTGTTTTTTCAATAATAATGTCCGTTTGAAACAAATTTATTTTTTTTGAAACATTTACATTTTTGAATTTTGTTATATAATAAATACAGAGAAAAATTTTTAAGGAGTGAATAAAATGAGAAAGGTTTTGGTTACAGGTGCAAGTCGGGGAATAGGATATGCCATTGCCAAAAAACTATCCCAAAACGGCTGTATGGTTGTTATAACGGGACGTAATATTAAAACACTTGAGTGCGTTGCGCACGAGCTTGGAAAAAATGTATTTCCTATGGTTTGGAATTCTATGGAATTTGACAGGGCACATGAAAAAATAAACGAGTCAGCCAATATCCTTGGTGGATTGGATATTGTTGTAAATAATGCTGGGATTTTTGCTCAAAGAAGCGAATGGGACAGAGAAAGTCTTTTAAAGACAACGGTAAACGAATGGCAGAATGTTATAAATGTTAACTCAAGTGCAGTGTTTTTCTCAATGCAAGCTACGGTTAATTATATGCTTAAAAATAATATAAAAGGCAATATACTGAACATTACATCGGTGGCGGGAGAAGAACCGGTTTACGGTGCATACGGAGGTTCTAAAATCCTTGCAACAGGTTTGACTCGCGGTTGGGGAAAGATGTTTGCACCTGACGGAATAACCATAAACGGAATTGCGCCGGGTCCTGTTGCAACCGAAATGAACAACTGGCACGAAGGGGATTCTATGAAACATGACAGAATACCTTATGGACGATTTGCGACCATAGATGAAATTGCCGATCTTGCAATGTACCTTTTGAGCGACAATGCAAAGATGATCTGTGGGGAAACCGTTATTTTTGACGGCGGATATTCAATAAGATGATATGGAGGACAAACGAAATGAATGAGAGAATAGAAAGTTTGGTTAAGAAAACTGTTTCAGGTAAAATGTATGTTTACCCGGTAAAAACAGAATATGATCGATGCGACTTCTTTTTGCCGCCGATAAAAATGTCTACAAAAAGAGTCTGCGAATATATAAGGAATCAAGAACCCTTGATTGTTGCCGAATCATGCTTTACAGGTTTGATTAAATTTGACGGCAGCGTTGAGGGCGATGTTTTCAACAGAAGCGGTCATGTGAATTTTGGTATTGCTTGTAATAATTTTTACAATAAACCGGTAGATAATCTGCTTACTTTTGAATGGCAGCATTCGGCAGGAGATTTTGCTAAAATCATTAATGGCGGAATAGTCGGTATTAAAGATGAAATTAACA
>CAKSGG010000430.1 GCA_934454215.1 uncultured Clostridia bacterium | reverse complement strand
ATCACCATCATTATCCGTCAGCGCAACAACCGGCTGCGAGACAGCCTCGGCCATCTGCAAGAACCTTTGCGCCGAGTTGGCGACCGAGACAACTTCAATCCCCTCCTGTATGGGCAAACGTCCTTTGTGCGAGTCCATGTATGCCCGCTGCACTATAAGCTCATCCGAATCGCCCTCCACAAGAATGGCCGCCTTACAAAGAAGGAAGCGTAGGGTCGAGTAGCCGGGCAGCTTCTCGAAGAAGCGAAATGTAGCGGAATCGCAGGCGTCACTTAGCCTTGCGGCGTTGCCGTCAGGACCCACGATAAGCAGGTTACCGAGGTAGAGCTTGTTGGCAACAAAACTGCTGTGCGTGCTCACAAGCGCCTGCTGGCCGTCCAGACGCTCGCAAACCCCCTCAAGAAGCGCATTGAGATTTGCATGGGAGAGATGGGCCTCCGGCTCCTCAAGCAAGATTACACCAGAGCCGCAATCACCGCTTTTCGCAAGCGCAAGCTCGACTTCGGCCATATTTTGGGAACCGGCGCCGGCATGCATGAAGGCAATTGAGTCTAGCGCAGCTACCACACCAGACTCCCAGGCCTGTTTGTTGCCCATATCGCTTCTAAAGCTGACCTTCTTTCCCGTCAGACTCGAAACTTTATCGGAAAGCAGGGAGTTGGCATTGACGACGGCGTCGCAGCCGTCAAATTGTACCCGCGTCTGCCGATATGCCTGCAAAACGGCGATTTGGTCGTCGCGGTCCAATACATCCTTTGCCAGGTGCGAGATATAAGACTGCTGACTCCCGCTCCTCGCATTGCCCGAGGAGTCAATCAAACAAGACCGAAAGCCCAGCGTCGAAGCCACGAGCCTGTGGCGCGAGAAAGTATAGCGCTTAACGTGATAGTACTCGATAGGCAGAGCGTTGCCTTCAAGCCCTTTGACGTATTCATCGAACTCGGGGCCGAACTCGTCACGATCAAGTTCAATAAGGATGCCAACACCTGATGCGGGCGCCTTACCCACATTATTGTCGCCTTCGTACTTTGCGAGCTCGTGCGCATCAGCACCGTCAAACGTC
Organism: uncultured Clostridia bacterium; assembly: GCA_934454215.1. Taxonomy (GTDB): domain Bacteria; phylum Bacillota; class Clostridia; order UBA1381; family UBA1381; genus Ornithomonoglobus_A. Next base: position 1,035 of record CAKSGG010000430.1, on the reverse strand, counting down.
GCCTCGATCCGTATACACGGCGGCTCCACCACATGGCCGCTCCTGAGCGTTTCGAAATAACGCCCGACGGCGTCGATGTTGAAAAGATCCTGCGTAAGCGCCTGGTTGAGGGACCGCCTGCGAAAAGCGCCCGTCAAAACGAGGTGGAGCGCCTCCAGTATTGTGCTCTTGCCGAAATCGTTATTGCCGACAAGTACGTTCATGCCCCGCTTCAACGAGATGCGCACTGGTTCAGAGAACTTCTTGAATCCCTCGATATAAAGCTCTTTGACATAAAGCCCTTGCTCCACTCGGCACCTCCCTGCCAACGAGAATTATGTACGTATGTTGGAACCCCTTACTTGCCCACTGCAGGTGATTTAAAGGCTTATGTGGCTGATTTTTACCTGACGGCTGCCCTCAGCGTCAACCCAGCTCACTTCGACGTTAAAAACAGGGTTCAAACCCGGATATGTAATGAGCACCTCGTCGAAGCTCTTCTGGTATTCGAGCTCTGGAAAGGGCACATGGTCCCTCATCACAAGCCCTGCCCTGTCCTTGTCAAGGACCTTGAAGTCTACCTCTCTAGCGGACTCCCTGCCGACATTGCAAATCCTTAGGCGCCGTTCCTTGCCGACGCTGATTGCGCGAGCCTCTACACAGGCCTTGCGCCCCTCCTCGGCATCAGCAAGCTCATAAGCCTTCAGCTTGGCATCAAGTTCGGCAACCTTGGCCTGCAATGACTCAGCCTTGTTGGATTTGCGAATAGAGACAATCGAAGTCGCAAGCGCGGCCAAAGCGATGACATCACCAATGGCCGTTGCTATATCAATGCTTGCAAGATCCATTAGCGAAAAACCTTCTTGATAACCGTATCAAGCTCTTTTTGAACAGCGGCCACGACTTCTTCAGAAATCTCGTCAACGGCAGCGTTGATAGACTCGGAATTATCCTCTACGAGCTCTCCTTTCGTGGTTTTCAGGCTACAGTGGGTACATTTGAGCTCGGTTTCATCCGGCACATTTGACAAATCACCAGCGACGTCGTCATATTCAA
>CAKSGG010000429.1 GCA_934454215.1 uncultured Clostridia bacterium | reverse complement strand
ACAGTATCGACCTTATCATTTGCATCATGTCCATTATATAATTCTATCTCAACATCTTGGAGCTTATACTTTTTTGAAACATTAATACAAATCGTTCCCATATTTTTCGCATTAACAAAAATCTTGTACTTTTCCGGAAACTCCTTCTCATTTAATACGATTTCAAATTCACCTTTTTCATCCGTTTTTAATTGGTTCACATATAGTAGCCTGCTCTGCTCCAACACATTATTAAATTCTGCATCAGCGTCTGTTAAAATAAACGATATTTCCTTTTGTTTTCCTGCCTCTTTTAAGCTTCCGCTTATTTTTACCGTATCATCGCTCGCAGCCGTCATCTTACTAAAATCGCCCATTATATAGCAAGGAATTTCAGACAGGTTAAAGCTGAATGTTCCATCCTCGGATTTCAAATGCGTCACATTCCCATATTCATCATACAACTCAATATTATTGCAATCTAAATTAAGCAGCACCTTTTCTTTGCCGACCACAGAGTTTAACAAAACTAAATTCTTATTAAACTTCTTACTGTAAAACTTTTGTATATTTATATTCGAAGTCGGACTAACATCGCCGCGAGGTTCTGTTTGAGCCATGATATAATTATAAGCCGCCATCATAATATATTGCGGCATCGCCGTAAGCGGTTTGCCGTAATAAGAAAACCTCCAATCGGGATATCTGACCATTCCATACCCATTTTCTGTTCCTATTAAAACAGAGCCTGTGTTTTCCATTGTATATATACAATAGTTTTTTGTCAAGTTTGCTTGACGAAGCAAAGTTGCAAATCTTATATTATATGCACCAGCATCCTTGCTTGTTTTTACGTACGAGTTTTCATTCAAATACGAGGCTCCGCCCTCGGTAACCCAAACATCAACATTTTCTTTTCCCGTTTGTTTGCAATATTCTTCCTTGAGCGTATTTAAAGCCTCAATGCCACCGTTTTTCAAAGTTTCTTCAGGGCGGCGATTCTTGAAATCATATGTGTGAACAGAAAGTGCGTCAAGATAATTTGCCCCGCCGTTTCGCAACACATCCATCATATGAACATAATGATTTATTGCAGGATCCCATATGGTTGCGGGGGCTGTTCCCGTAAATATACATTTCTCATTTATATCGCAAGCAGCATTTTGAGTTTCTTGAGCCAAATTCACATACGCCGCAGGTTTATTATAAGTACGCCAGTCAAAATGCGGATCTCTCGGCTCATTCCAAATTTCATAGACATCCGTAAACTCCTTTGTTTCATTAATGAATGCTTTTACATATTCTTTCCAACCCGAAATTTCTTCCGTTGTTAAAGGAATACAGGTGCTTCCTTTTTGCGCATCCTCCTCATTCATATACAACACATTACCAAAAGCTAAAAGCTGAAGAAATCTCAAATTATATTTGTTTACTGCCGCCTTTATTTCTTCTCCCGCTTTTCTCGAATCAAATACGCCTTTTTGCCTTTCATACGATCCCCATGTTGCAAATTCAGAACGCACTCCTTTAAAATTTGCCCGACTGATTAAATCACAAATTCCGTCTATAACTCCGGGTGTATCTCTTGCCGGTGTCTCTGTGTTATAATTCTCAAGATGAGAACAAACATACATAAAATCATCGGCAATTCCGTTGGGATCTGATTTAATGACTGAAAAATTGAGCGTTCTGCTCTCTTGCGTAAATTCTTTGCAAATAATTTCTATGTCAAGATTATATATGCCGCATTTATCCAGTTCCCCGATATTCAGCGGAATACTCTTTTTCTCATATCTATTTAAATTAACTTGCTCAGTTTTAAACAAACATTTTTTCCCATCTTCGGAAAACACACTGTAATTTATAGTACAGTCAAGGTTTTTTGATGTTTGATTTGTGAAAGTGTTTAGTATCTGCTTGTCGTTTTTATACCAATCAAATACATGGCCTGTAACATCAGTTTCGGACAAAATATGAATAGGCTTTTTAGCGGTATGTTTTGTTATTTTTATTTCTTTAACAGGCACTATTCCCATAGATTTATAACCACTTGCTACCCAATCGGCAGACCATATTCCAAAGTCATATTTTCCCCATAGGCGATTCCCAAAATATGCATTATCC
>CAKSGG010000428.1 GCA_934454215.1 uncultured Clostridia bacterium | reverse complement strand
AATCAAAAGGAGGCGTTGTTTATGATTACATGATTTCTTCTCTTTTTGCTGTCTACTTTATTGACATTGCTCCATTACCTATGGTAACTTTTTTTATGGACGGTAACTCTTCTGGTATATTTGTTCTTCCGTCAGCTGTGTTTTTTTCAACGACAATTACCCTGCCATCTTCAGTCAAACCCAAAGCCACATCACTGACAATCGCCAATTGTCTTATCTCTTCCCTATTACCATACAATTTAGCTGACTTCTCCCCGCTTGCCATGGTATATAAATTACCGTAAGCGTCAAGCACAAAATATTTATCCAGTCCATATTCGATTTGAACAGCATCATGCAGGTTTTCTATAACTTGAACTTCCTTGTCAGTGTTCCATGTGTATACCACTCCGTCCTCATCAACTGCACCGCACATTGTTCCAACTGCACACAGACACACTATGGGAGAATGAACATTTTCATCAAAAAAAACCTGAACTGTTTTTTTCTCTCTTGTGTTATGAGTCATTACCTTCATAATTACAGCCGCGGTAGGTGCACTCCCTGCTAAATATGAAGAAAACATATTGTACTTATGTTCTGCCAAATTCAGTTTTCCTTGTTTGTCAGAAAAGAGGAACTGTCCGTTTGTAATTACAAACCTGTTGCCGACAGACTTTGACTTTTTCAGCAATTGATATTCTTCATCAAATTCTATATTTGTAAAAATAATGTTCTTTTGCTTAAACGGAACAATCTCTTTCGATGGAATATATGCGGTAACATTCTTAATCCCTATATAGTTTACATTTTCATAACTGAGGTTTATTCTAAATGTCCCATCTAATAAATATATTTTCTTCTCCCCGATAGATACAAGTCTGTCCAGTTCGCCCTGATTTCTCGCTATCCGTTCGCTCTGATTTATAAGTTTATCATCATCTGTAATCTTGCGAATGAATCCTAATCTTTCATTGGACTTTGATATTTCTTCTACTATGACGGAAGATGTATCTCGAACGACTCCAAATATTTCACATAAATTATCAGGCAGGCTTTTGTCTGACACATCCAAATCATTTATCGCTTCAAGCTCCTCATCATAATACCTATCAGCCAGCCATTTATGCAGTTTTTTATCCAAAAAATAACCTGTAACCTTTTTTATATCAAAATGTTCCTTAAGCTCGCCCATATTTCTTACTTTAATGCCGTTCCCCATATCAAGTGGAATTTTAACCTTGGCCATATCTATGTATCTCCTTTATCTCTCGGATTTTAATTTCTATTTCTAAAGTTCTTCACAAAATATTGATTTTTGCTTTACGGTACCCGTTATATTTAAAAATGCGCCAGCCAAAATGCTCGGCCGACGCACGAAAAACGCATAGCTCCGCTTGTTGCTACACAAATAATCACATAATAAGTCTGTATGCGAAATAGAGCATGCATTTTTACCATAGTAAAATGCAGACTTATTATTATATTTGTGTAGCAAATTTATTCTATCATAAAATGACGAATTTTGCAATGCAACTCCCCCGATTTTTATCGTTTAGCGTATTTTTTGTTAAAGTTAACAAAAAATTCCGCCGAGTATTGAGAATCAGAACACTCGGCGGATGCAGCAACAAGCGGAGCTATTGTCCGTTATACCATTCGAGCAATCTCAAGCCGATACACAAATTCCAATTCAAACTGGAAAGACCTATACACATCAAAGATAAAGCGATGTTTATCTTAAAAAATATGCTTCCGTCATAATTCTTGCAGATAATAAATCCGTTTACCACAGAAAGAATTATAACCGCTATAGGAATTTCCCACCAGATGAGAAGTGATATTATGTTGATAGTCAGTGAAATCGCTTTTGTTTGATGGCGGATTAGACTTATCTTCATCGTCGGTGTTTTCCTTGCTTTCAGAATTACGGATAATCATTTCATTGATTTCGCCTAAAATTTCAGGCGTAAGTCTTTTTCTGAAATACACCATTAATGACGGATCAAACGGAGGTTTTTCATCATTGTATTCCGTATAACCACAGAAAAATTGAAGATATGCCGTTTCCTGAATTTGCAATGCAACCTCTTCATCGGAATAACCGTATTCAGCTTGTATAATACATGCTCC
>CAKSGG010000427.1 GCA_934454215.1 uncultured Clostridia bacterium | reverse complement strand
AATATAATTGCTTAATACATTTAAAAATATTTCACCGAGATAAATCTTGTCGGCAAAGGTATCAAAATTCTCATGATACTCTTTAATAAACCGAATATCCGAAAGCATCGGACAGTGAAGAATTGTTTCATCTATGCAATCTATGACATTTATCCTTGTAAGATTCGGCTGTCTGTTACGCAAAAAATTCAGAACGCGTTCCAGCTGTATGCGTGCATGACCGGCAATTTCATCAATTCTTGTCATATTGTCCTTGATATCGTCTATGTCGGCAGAATCCGAAGATATATCGACATATTTTTCTATGCATAAAAGGGCATTCTTATATGAATGAAGAATCATGCTCAGGTCTTTATTAATCCATGACGCATTAATATTCATTTTCTTTCTTCTGAAAATTACAAATGCGTCAAACGGTTTAAATTTCAGCATGATGAACACTACAACCGACAGCATCAGCATCACTATAATGGGATACAGAATATACCCATTATACACATACGGCATTTCCTGCACTTTTAACAGTCCCACCTTATCAAACAGTACATATCTGACAGAACTGTTCATCGTAAAAAAGAACAAAAACGCAAGCATTATCAGTATGCATGCACCGAACGTGCACGCATACCTCCGTTTCGTTTTTATATGCGATTTCATGTAATACCGTATCAATACCAGCACCGGAGTCGCAAGATATACAAAGAATACAGTTAGGGTAATCCTATGCAGAATTTTTGAAATGTTTTCATAAAACTGCGCTGTTTCCGCACTGTTTGCAGTGTTAATTTTAAGATAAAATATTTCACCGGTTACATAGTCTGTACTTACCAGGAAAAAAGCAACGGGAAGCATAAGAATAATACATTTGACCGTACTCAATCCCTTAAACAGCCGCAAAAATACTATTGTAGCCGTCATCAAAAGCACCATGCTCAGGTTTAAAATACGCGATACCGTTACAACATGAATTTTTATCTGCGAGAACCACAGATACATCCGATAGTCAATCTGCAGCGGAAAATTATAATAACTCAGCTTGGAAATATAAATCGATGACGATATTATAAGCAGTACAAAGCCTATCATGTACATTCCTATAACATATGTCAATTTATTTTGTCCGTTTTTCAAGATGTATCCTACAAAGAAAATCAAAAATATCATCGCAGTAAAATACATCTTTAATCCCTCCAAACCTTTCGTTAATTATAGCATTTTTTTAAATATTATGCAAGCTTTTAATAATTGAATATAATTATTTGCTTGCAATCGCCGAAATTCTCCACAAACAGAATTTTTGACGCCTTGGAATTACCGTAGCTCTCAGCCGGTTTCAGGTCAAATATACCGGCAACCTTAATCTCGGCTTTTCCGTTTGTCGCATCGTATAAAATTCCTCCGCCGGTCATCGCGCCTTTATCGTTCGACCACATGTTCATTCCGATATACTTTCGTCTCAGTCCGCTTTCTATACCGCCGTAATGACCGATTACCGCTGTCGCGTCCACCTTATAACATTCATAAAGGTACGCATACTGAGTATTCCCCAATTCTCCCGTCCATGACCATCTATGTACCGTATCTTCACTAATATCCGGTATGCTATCTGCATTAAAAAGCTTCACAACATTGTCAATTTCATCTTCATTGCCGTATAATATTACAACGTCGCCGCGTTTTATTCCATTAAAAACGCCGGGAGTTTTTTCCGTATATGTCACTATATCATAACCTTCGCACGCCTCCATATACTTTGCCGGCAGTCCGTCCTCGTCAAGACCCGAATAAATCTTATTAACCACAAACAGCTGGTTTATAAGTTTTGATTCAGCGGTTGATGTTTTGTATACACCGATTGCCGGACGCAACACCTCGTCCGCGTCATACACATCTACAACATACGATTTTTCGCTCACATTAAATTTGAAAATACCGTATTTATCGGTTTCATCGCTGTGAATGTCGGGTACACGGAAGATTATCTTCGGACACTGGAATGTTTTTCTGCCGACCGTACTGTCGGTAAGCATGTAATCTCCGACTTTTTTTACGTAATAACTTCTGTCTGCCGTTTCACGCGTCAGATGTCCTCTGTCGGTTCCTGCCGGCAGTCCTGTGC
>CAKSGG010000426.1 GCA_934454215.1 uncultured Clostridia bacterium | reverse complement strand
GTTCGATTCCCGTGGGCTCACCAGTAAAAACCGCTTAACCAATAGGGTTAGGCGGTTTTTTGTGTTGGCTTTGAAATTCTTCAAAAACTCAGATTTCTAACCGATTTCTAACCGCTCAGGTGTATTTTTATCAAATAAACCGTTTAAAGTGCTGCCCAATTTGCGTTTGTGGTCAAGATTTAAGTGACCGTAAATATTCATTGTCGTTCCTATATCAGCGTGCCCCAACCATTCTGAAATTTCTTTCATCTGCCAGCCTTTCATTATAAGAATGCCGGCACAACTGTGCCGAAGGTCATGCCAGCGCAGGTGCGGCATGTTATTTTTCTTTAAGGTTTTTGTCAGCATCTGAGTTGGGTAACTCGGATGGCGCATAGAGCCATCCTCTTTTGTAAATACATATCCGCTTTCCTGATAACAGCTGCCGAATAATTTTTTGTATTCGTCCTGCTGCTTTTTTATTCTCAACAGTATTTCTTCAATATCATCAAGCAACGGATATGTACGCATACTTGTTTTATTTTTTGTACTGTCTTTGCAAGTAATAACGGCGGTATTTAAAACTATGCTGTTTACATTAACTACAACCATTACATCTCGTATGCTAGGATTGAAAAAACAATCCCGGGGGAACCCCACGCACAAATCAATTAACAAGTGTATTCTAACACAATATATTGTGGCTGTAAAGCTTATTTACAAATAATTTACAATTATAATACTATATGTAGTATCTATATGTCGCTTTAAAATCACTAATACTTAATAAATATAATTAATATTGGAAAGTTGCCATGCAATAATAAAAGCACAAGAGGAGAATCGGTTCAATATTCTTAGACTGTTTTTAGGTTGTCAATCCAAGAATATGTCTGCAGCCCCATGCTAAGTCATTCACAATTATAAAAAAGGATTGCTTTAAAAATTATTTTAATTAAGTTCCACTTATTGTCCTATGTTCCTCTTGTTGTCTATTTACAGTAAAAAAATTCTTTGATAGAATGACGCTGATATAATCATTCTATATTGGAGGAGAACCATGGTAATTAATAAACGTAACTATATTTTTGAATATAGTGAGATTGCCAACGAGGTTATTTTGTATAACAGCGATGGAGGAAGATATCTGAAAATGCCTGCATCGGCACTTTTTGCCGAAGGCGGAGAGGAGATACAAACCGTAAAGCCTGAATATTCCTTTGAGGGAAATACGCTTACTGTTTCTGCGAAAAGCCTGTGCGACCGTTTCGGAACAATAAGCCTTTCTTTCCTGCTTAACGAGGACAGTATAGAGGTTTCCTTTTCTGCAGAGGCAAGAAAAGACGTATATGTACAGCAGACAGAGCTTTTCAGAAACGGTCCTAAGGGTATGTATATGGTGGACTGCATTAAATATTTTGCACCCGCACCAAGAAATAACGAGGGTGTAAACCGTGCCTTTGAAAAGGTTTTCTGTGATTGTACAATGAATGCATATTTCGCGCCGCCGCCGCTGAATTTCTGTGTAGGAAACCGCAGTGGCTGGATAGCATTCGGTCTTTTGGATTTGCCCGATTCATTTGAATATAGAATGACACCAAGGCTTGGAATACTTGTGGAGAACCGCGGCGGAAAATTGGTAACAAAAAAGGGGGATACATATAAGGCACCGAGGCTTCTTATCACTTTCCCAAAAACCCGGTGGGAAAGCATCAGTCTTTTTAGGGAAGAGCTTGGAAAGAGAAACCTGCTTCCCGAAAAGAGGAAGGAAATTCCCTCTTGGTGGAAAAGGCCGCTTCTTGTTACATACGGCGACCAGATGATGGACTTGCAGTATAACTGGTATACGGCAGATGACTCAAATGAGCCATAGCGTATGGAGGTGACTGTCTGTGAGTTTGCATATTATGATACAGAGTGAGAAAGGAGATGTCAAGTATCCCCAATAATCATTATTTCAAAAGCAGGAACAATTATTCAACCGGAATCCACACTTTCATTTCTCCCTCTCCACGGTTATTCCAAAGGAAATAAGGTATCGCTGTAAGCTTTACATCTTCTTTCATTTCCTGATACACTCCATAGAGTGCATCTCCTGCCAGTTCTCTTCTTCTGGCACCTTTTGCATATATTGTATTTATTTCTTTTCCTGCAATACTGTTTCTCTT
>CAKSGG010000425.1 GCA_934454215.1 uncultured Clostridia bacterium | reverse complement strand
AGCTTGACGCGGAATTTTTCACCGCGGCGCAAAAAATATTTGATTGCCTGCGCAAGCGAAAAATGCAGATTTTACTACGGTTTGCTTATTATGATGAAAACAACTTCAACAGCCGAACGCCCACCACGGCGGAAATTCTGCGGCATATAAGCAATCTTTCCGAAAACGGTATAATTGAGCGGAACAAGGATGTTCTGCACGCTTTTCAGGTTGGATTTATAGGCAAATACGGCGAGTGGCACTCAGATACCCCCGCAAGCACCGCCGCCGACCGCGGGACGGTTTTAAACGCTTTCGTAGAAAAGCTTTTGCCGAGCGGCATTTATGCGCAGCTGCGAATGCCGAATTATTCCGATTACCTATCGGGCGAAAACATCTTAAAATACGGCGGTAAATTCGGTTATCATCTTGACAGCTTTTTCGGCATAGCCGACGGCAGCGAGACGGGCTCGGGAATTTACAGCTGCGGAAAAACCGATTGGAACAGGCATATAAGCGAGGCTTATTGCGCGCCGAACGACGCCGAGGCGTATTACTACTCCCAGTTTGACGATTTGGGGGCATACCCCGACGGCTACAGCTCAATAATTGCCGCGTCACAACTAAGGCTCACCACATTCAGCGCAATAAACGGCTATATCGACCAAGGCACGAGCGCTCCCGGCTGCATAAACGAGTGGAAAAAGCTGCCCGTGACCGAAAAATGGCTTGAATACAATAATTTGCCCTACACTAAGGGTTGGTTTACCGATAACGGCGGCAACAAAATAAAGCGTAACACATTTGAATATATAAGGGATTATTTAGGGTACAGGCTTGTGTGCAAAGAGCTTTCGGTAACGGAAGAAAACGGCGGTATGAATATATCGCTGTCACTTCAAAACTACGGCTTTGCGGCAGCATTCAATATTACTGCACACCTTACCCTGCTTGATACAAGCGGCAATGAGATTTATTCCTATGCTGCGGGCAATCCTGCCGAGTGGTACGGCGCAAAGCCCGGTACAGTGCCCGACGGCGAGCTTATAACATATTATTTAAAAGCGGATATGCCCCTGCCGGGCAGCAGCGGAAAATATAAGCTTGCGCTCCGCTTAACTTCAAAATCGGGTGCGGCGGCACGGCTTGATAACAGCATACCGTATGAAAACGGATATAATATTCTCCACGAATTTACAGTGAATTGAAAGGCGGAAAAGCAATGAGGATAGTTTTTTTCGGGGACAGCATTACAGAGGGCTGCTTTGAATTGTTTGATAACCACTGCGGCGGAATCGACGTTGTAAGGGATGTGCCGTCGGGGTATGCTTCATTGGTTACGGAAAGGCTTAAAAAGCGTTTCGGTGACAGTGAAGTTACTGCCTTTAACGCAGGGGTCGGCGGCGAAACCGCCGCCGACGGGCTTAAAAGAATTGAAAGCGACGTTATAGCAAAAAAACCGGATATAGTTACGGTTTGCTTTGGGCTTAACGATATAGGTCAGACCCCGTGTGATGACTACGGCAATACGCTGGCTGAAATTTTTAAAAGACTGAACAGCGCAGGCGCAAAAGTTATATTTATGACGCCTAACATGGTAAATACCTATGTTCACCCGCTTAATCTCAAAATACTTAAAAGTACGGCGGAAAGCTGCGCCGAGCGGCAAAATAACGGCACTATGGATACGCTTATGGATATTGCGCGGCAGCGCGCCGCGGAATACGGCGTTACCGTGTGCGATGCTTACGCGGTATGGAAGAAAATGAGCGGCTACGGAATTGACACAACCGCACTGCTGTGCAATCATATAAACCACCCCACCCGCGAAATGCACCGTCTTTTTGCCGATATGTTGGAAAAGGCTGTTATTGAAATAACGGCAGCGTGTTAAAAAAATCGGCGCGCTCCCCTACTCCTATATCCTTGAAAAACCGCTGAATAAGTGGTTTTTCGCTTATATGGTGCTTTTCCGCCGCACAGGCATAGGAAAAACAAAAAATGCGGCGTGAACGCTGCAAAAATAAAATTTTCGGTCTATCGACAAACTTAAAGCAGTAAGCCGAGTTACCGCTTACCGCTTTGGTTGTGAGTGCGCGATGAAATAGCACAATTATTCTTTCGGAACTGCAAGCAAACGAAACCTTATGCAATTACAGGGACACGAAA
>CAKSGG010000424.1 GCA_934454215.1 uncultured Clostridia bacterium | reverse complement strand
TGAATACACCTTTGAATTCAGGACTGATCTGGAACTCAAATGGGATTACAGTAAGCTAAATGCCGAAGCGGCTAAGGTGGCGATTGGTGGTACTGCACCTACGGAAGAAACTAACGATTTCGAACTCAAGATTACCAAAGTCAACTAAAGAACAGGGCTGTCCTTATTAGGACAGCCTTTTTCTTATGCAATAGGAAACTTGCTAACGTATGTCAATATAAAAGTTAGAATTTAATAAAATAATTATTTGAGGAAAATAAGGCACGACAAAAAGCACTTTTTAAAAAGTGCTAGAAAAAATTATGTAAAATAATGCTTTTAATATAATTCACTTACTCTTGCATAATATATTCTCAGAAATTTATTAAGACCAGCAATTTTGCAGACATTTTTGTTTTTACCTTCAGCTTCTTTTTTCAGAATATATTCGTATACAGCAGAATCATTAGTAGGTTTGACAATTTTTAATGCACGCATAATTTCATAACCACATTTTCGTAGATGTTTATTACCTCGTTTGGTAATATGAGTTTGTATAGCTGAGAAGTTACCGGATTGGTAAGGAGGAGTATCGATTCCTGCAGAAGCAACTAAGCTACTTGCAGAATTGTATTTTCTAATATTTCCAATTTCAGCAATAAGTCTTGCTCTTGTTTTTTTACCAACGCCACTCATGGCACTAACTGTATTAAATTCAGGCAAAGTACTTGCAATTGAATCCATTTGTGTTAGAATATCATTAGTGGCTAATTCAAGCCCACGAAGGTTATTTACACAAGTTAAGCAGATTAATTGTGTAGATTCATTTACAGGACGAGCCGACAAAGTACTATTAGCGAGAATGTAAAGTTCATGAGCTATTTTGGTAATTGTTGTGCGAAGTCCTCTTTTTTTATCTAAATTAATTTGAATAATTTGTTCTAAAAATTCAGGTTCTGTTAATTTAGTAATTAGAGAAGGATGATAAAATTTTTCAAAGACATCAAGCATAAAATCATACTGATTCGAATCGTCATTAAAGCAGTTTTCAAAACCAGGAAATATAACATCAAGTAGATTATTAAAATTAACTTTAGCTTTTACTTTTAAAGCCATAAATTGAGAATACTGTCTAGATAAAAACTGTAAATCGGTATATGTAGAATCCTGAATACAGTATGGTTTCAAGTTAAACCAATTAGAATAAGCATATTTAGCAATTTTAACAGCATCAAGCTTATCAGTTTTAACCTTTCTTAAAGAAACATCAAAAAATTTTTTAAGAAGAAAAGCATTTTCAACTGAAACAAAATATTTTAAGTCTAATAATTTAATTAGTAATGGAAAATGGTATATACCAGTAGCTTCCATTACAAATCTAATATCATTTGGATCAATATCAGAAAGCTTTGAAACAAGGAGATTAATGCCATCATCAGTGTGATTAATTGAAAATGGTTTAACAAAAATTTCACCGTCTTTAATTATTGCAACAGTACTTTTGTTTTTAGAAACATCAATGCCTACCGCATACATAAAATCACTCTCTTTCTTAAATAATAGATTGGTTCCAGTCTCCAATACAAACTTCAATTTGGCTCTTTACACGAAAGTACGAAATCGTATTTCAACTTGCTTAATCGAATGTAAATGAAAGGAGCTGGGAAACACTTTCCTATGCGGGAGCGAATCCCTAAGTAACACTCGTTTCCCAATCACCAATATATTATAATATAAAAAGTATAGAAACTTAATTTTGATAATCAAATTTCTATACTTATATAGTACCAAAGTAACATATTTGCAACCTTTTATGTATTGATTTTCTTTCCTATTACACAAAAAACTTTAATTTATGCGAGAGATTTTCTTTCTTTCGGTCGAAAACTCTCGAGGGACGAAAGAATGAAAATCGAAGATTTTCATCTTTCTTGTACATTTCTTCACCCCAATATTGAAAGTTCCAAGGATTATATCCAATTGCTATACATTGGCTCCATATTATATTTCGGGTATTTCCTTTTTTATTTTATTACGTTGTGACATCTCTATGTTAAACTAACAAAAAAAGGACGTAGATGGTAAAAGTATAAGCTTACCGTCTACGTCCAGAGGGAAAGGAGAGGCATCAAAGCACCACTCCTCGGCAACAACTATTAGGTGTCGGGT
>CAKSGG010000423.1 GCA_934454215.1 uncultured Clostridia bacterium | reverse complement strand
ACGCAAAATTGCGGTGTATTTCGGTTTACCCTCTTTATAGGTTGTTGTGTATCCAACGGGATAATATTCGATTTTGTCGATTTCAAAAATACAACTGTCGGATATTAAGTCAGACATCGGCATTTTGAACATGTCTTTCCTCACTTCCGATACAATCTGACACTTTTCAAGATATTCTGCGCCGGTCATCCTTTATCCCCCTATTCTTTATCCATTTTTGCACCGCAATTCGAATAAAAATCAATCATTAAATTTTCCAATTCAGCTTTCAGCAAATCCGCATTAATATATTTTTTCATTCCGCACCTCGCTTTTATCAATTCCTGTGATGTCACAGAACACATCGACATTAAAATTCGGAATATCCTTTATAATTGCCTTATTTTCTTCTGTTAAGCCGTTCCACCATTTGCGGCAAGCTTCCTCATATGCATTGGTTTTCAATTTGCCGTCGGGACCAGCTTTCTGCTGAGTATAATCGGGGGCTGAAACCCACTCTGTCAACGAAAAATCGCTTGATTTAATTGCCCTGTAATATTTTGACTTACGAAATTCTGACAGTGTCCAATCGGTCGGAATATTAAATATGCAAATTTTAGGTTCTTTATTGCAGAAAATGCCGTTAGAGTTGTTTGTTTTATTAAACAAGCCGCTGTTGTAGTCGCCACTGTTGAAGCTGCCGCTGTTACGGTCGCCGCTGTTGAAAATCCCCGAATTGCCACGGGTTAATCCTTTAGCTATTTTTAATTCATCCCCTACAATTTCACTGACGATTTTAATGTGATTACTACCGCATTTATCGCCGCATTCGCAAAACTGCCCCAACACCTCGATGATGCAGTAACGGTTATTTTTATTTCCGCAATTGTAAAATTGATGGACTTTTTGTAAGCTGTTACAAAAATGAAAAACCTTGTCAGTACACAAATCATCTTTTGTAAGCACATACCCTTCGGGCAAATCGATTTTATACTCTTTTCCAACTTCAAACCGATAATCTCTGCACTTTAATTCATTGTCAAATCCTTTGATAAAAACTCTGTCGTTCATCTTATTCCTCCGTCATTTCTTTTACAAGGTTGTCGATTTCTTTTGGTACGCACTCATGCATAACCCAATTAGCATTATCGTCACAAAATTTAACGGGAACTGTTTTTCGATGCGTCTTCGTTTGGAACTCTAAATCATTAACTTTTGATTTCAATCGTTCCGCAAATTCTTTTATTGCTTCGGATTTTATCTTTTCGGGTTGATAATTCAAATCCTCTCGCCAGAATATAATCCGTTTTTGCAATTTGAGTATTTCTTTATCTTTTTCGTCAATTATCTGCTTTAGGCTCTCAATCTCTGCCTTTTGGCGGTTGATGACCAATGATATCTGTTCATCTGTCATTTTGTATCACCCCAATATATTGGATTTAATTCTCTGTGTATGTGTTCGTCCTCTTTCAACAATTCAACAATCTTTTCGGCAATTCGTCTTGAATTAAGAATAAGTTTTAATTCTCCATTTTCATATACTCCATAATCACAAACTACATCTCGAACCTCGTAAGTCATCTTTCCACCTCCAACAATTCAGGATTGTCGTGGATATTGCCGATTACTTCAATGTCTGTAAAGAAGCATATATCATTACGCAAACCAAACTTTAAAACATTTTTTGTCATATCATCAAATCCGTCAAGATAATATCCCATATATCCGTAATTTTCGTTGTTTGCAACACCACCACATTTTTCAAATTTTACAACAAAGATATATCCGTCTGCTTTAACAACATCTCCATCAAATATCAGTTTGCCGTTTTTGTCGGTCAACCCTGTACACTGTCCGATAGTTTCGGCGATAACCGTTCTTCTGCAACTGCCGTATTCAGGGTCTACAATCTGATAGTCTGAGCCGTCATAAATCAAATGCCCGTAATACCATTCGCCGTCATTATACTTTGGATTCCCTTTTCCTCTGAATATGTATCTGTTATTCATTTGTTGCAACCTCCTTTTATTTGTTGCAAAAAATCTTGCTCATCTATTATCAATTCATCTAATTCAGGAGAGACAATACAATTTGTATCTGTATAATCTCTGCCTTTATAATCAAAATCAAATGTATATATTACCTCATAATCGCCATATTCAGTCTGTTCAAC
>CAKSGG010000422.1 GCA_934454215.1 uncultured Clostridia bacterium | reverse complement strand
GTAGACTCAATCGCTTTTCTGACCGCAAAATATTGATGATATGCTGCAAGAATTTTGAAAGATTTAATGCCCTCGTTTGAAAAACAAATAAAGTTTTTTATTATATCAAGCAGCCGTTCTTTTTGAAACATTCCCTCAAAGAAAGTGTCAAACTGTGCGTACTGCGTATTTTCATAGTCGCCGTCTTTTGTTTTCCATTCCATAAAGCGATCTTCGCCGGAGGTGATTGTTCCTGCCTTTGAGGTCAAATGGTCGCTCATAACGCAAATAGCATTATAGATAAACATTGACGGGATTTCCTGCATATAGTTGCGGAGCTGTCTGTACGCTTCGGAGGCGTCTGTTTCTTCCCGTGAAGGAGATTTAAGCTCCATTAAAACAACAGGCAAACCATTTAAAAAGAGAATTACATCAGGACGTTTGTTGCTGTTTTCAATAAAAGTCCACTGATTGGCAACGATAAAGGAGTTGTTGTCGGGATTTTTGTAGTCTATAAGATAGACAATAGAGGAGCGTTCCTCGCCATCTTCAAAATATTTTACCTCAATACCGTTTTGCAGATAGTCTGTGAACACCGCATTTTTTTGCACAAGTTCGCCGTTTTCAAAGTTTTTGAGCTTGAATAAGGCATCTTGAATGGCGTCATCGGGTAGACCGCTATTCAAACGATATAATGCGTCAAGCAAAGCCTCCTCATATAATGGACTGTGAAAGTCCCTTTCTATATCCGGTCCGTATATGTACTCGTATCCCAAATCGTTTTGAAATAGCTCTATTATTGAATTTTCGTAGTCAGCTTCTGTGTAGTTCATGGACATTGATATATGCTCCTTTTTGAAATCTGTTTTTGTTTCAAAATATAGTAATTATTTTAGTTCAAGTTCTTTTCTGATTGCTTTTAAAGTTTGTGTTTGAATACTAAGTGCCTGTTTAATATATTCTTTAACCTTTTCTTTGTGTTTTTCTAATCGCTTTGAATCAATATATATTTCTCTTAATTTGTTAGACAATTCTTCAATTTCTTCCGCCGAATCATCATCAAACAAAAATTGGGTTTGTTCTAATTTGTTTGAAATCTTAGAAAACACACTATATTTTATATTTTCATCAATAGAAGATTCCGGAATAAAGTTGTTTGTAAATTTATTTGTAATTAAAAAATCTGTTATTTTAGCATTATTTAATTCATCTTTACGTTTTATCATAATTGCTATATTTACGCAATTTGTGATAACTTCATAGATTTCATATCTTTTTTCAAACAATGCAATTTTATTTTGATCTTCTGCTATTTTCTTTGGCACTTGAATAGCATAATAGATAGCTAAGCCTGATACAAATACCGACGCCCATGCCGCACAACCAGATACAGCATCCCAGTCATTTATAATTTCAGGATTATATGTTATTCTAAAACCAAGAACATACAAAAGGATTATAATAAATATGCATACAACTGCAAAAATGATGTTTTTATATTTTTTCATTTTTCCTCCACATATAGTATTATAAACAATAATTTAGAGCAACAAGTTTCTGTCCTTTATCAGTCGTGGTTTGAAAATTTTGAAATCACAAATGGTGTTTGTCCTGAAAATTGGAGTTATCAGGAACTTTCAACAATTGCAGATATCGCAAGCGGAAAACGCCCACCTGTAAAGTCAGACATTTGTAATGAAGAAACGCCTATTTCTATTGTTGGTGCGGCATCCATTATGGGATTTACTTCCGAAGCAAACCACACAGATAAAATTCTCGTTACCGGTCGCGTTGGAACACACGGCATTATTCAAAGGTTTAATACTCCCTGCTGGACTTCGGATAATACACTTGTAATAACAAGTCCTTATTATGAATTTACTAATCAAATTCTACACAGAATTGATTACTCGTCAATGAACAGAGGTTCAACGCAACCGCTTATCACACAGGGAGATATGAAAAAGATAGTTGTATTAGTCCCTGACAATGATACACTTGCAAAATTCGAGGAACTTGCAGGTTCATTGATGGCTAAATGGGAAGCAAATAACAAAGAGAATGTCAAACTTGCTTCATTAAGAGACGCGCTCTTACCAAAGCTAATGTCCGGCGAGCTTGATGTATCTAACATCGAAATTTAAGCCGCTAAATTATTGTTTATTCTCTGATT
>CAKSGG010000421.1 GCA_934454215.1 uncultured Clostridia bacterium | reverse complement strand
CTTGTCAACGATAATGATAAAGACCAATACGGACGGCGTGGATGGCTTGAACTGACGGGAGGAATAGGCATCTCAAAGGACGCAAGTCTGTTCGGCAGCTGGTACACAAATTCAAACGATTTTATTTTAGGTGATATATCAACGGGTGATGGTTATTGCCAAGTGGATTCGACATCTTGTTTCACCGAGATTAAAAATATTTACGATACCGAAAAAACGTTTGAGATAAAAGTGAACAATAATACGCCCGAAACAATCGTTATCCCGGGACATTGTACATATAACTTTATTTTTGATGCTGATGTTACAGGTGTCGGATATCATGATGTAACGGTAAAGGTTACCGAAAAGGAAAGCGGCATTTCGAAAGAAAAAAGCACAAAGCTTGTCAGATGCCCGACGGACGATGAGGTAAAAACGTATCAAAAGACCTTTGAGGGATACAGAGATGAGCTTAAAAAGCTTGTTGATGACTGTGAAGGTCAGGGGTTGAATATAAGATATGAAAAATCGATATACACCCTTGTGAAAATTTTTACCGACAGAATGAGCTATGATTTGGGCAGAGGAAAGTATGACCAGCTTGCCGAGTACATTGTTTCTATAGAGGAGTTTTACAAAGATACAAAGGCTAAATTGGTGTCTTATCTGAACGGTGAGGCGTCACCGATAGAAGTGCCGGAAGTTCAGTATTCGAATGTTCATATGAATGAGGACGGGCATTTTTACGGTTGGAAAGAAACAGAAGACGGTCTTGTTGAAACTCCTGTCTTTTTGGTTGGCGGTGACACGTATGAAATCCAGGTGGAAGACTTTTACGATTTGCATGATTTAGGTTTTAATACAATGGAAATTGGCGTGTATGAAACAAGCTATGCACACTGGGAAGGCACAAATGCGGTGCCGAGCAAGCTGGTCGAAGGCCGGATAGCTCCCAACGCAATTCATTCACCGTGGGAAGTGCGCGAAATGCTTAGAATCGGAAAAGAAACCAATTTAACATGTGATATTCTATTCAGTACGATGGGATACAATGATATGCCGGACGCATTTTATGACGCAGTGGACAAAAAGAATAACACATCGGTTTATTTAAAGTTTAATATAACACATCCTGCTGTTCAGCTCAGACGTGACGCTGCGTTTAAAATGTTCTTTGAGGATGTAGCGAAAGATTATGAAGATGCCATACATATGTATGATGTATCCAACGAGCCATCGTTCTTGCCATATGACAAAATGTATTATCGTGAATACTGGCTTGAATATTTGGTTGATATGTTCGACAACGATATAAATAAATTGAACGAAAGATACGGAACGAATTATGAAAAGTTCAGTGATTGCGAGATGCCGTGGATTGAATACACACCGCTTTATCAGGATTATCGCGACTTTGCCGAAAATGTAATGTCAACGTATTTAAAAAATTCCGTTGACACGTTTAAAAAGTATAAGCCCGACGGACCGGTTGCTATAAAACAGGTTATTCCGGTATATATAAAAGAGTTTTATGCTCCGCGCATTCATTCAACCAATCACGAGAAACAGTGGAATTTCTTTGATTATAACGGATGCGATGCCGGTAATGACGAGGTGAATGGTGAGGGATATATCGGTTTTAAAGACGGATCTCTTGAGAATATTCTGTTGTTCTATGACTATATGTATTCATGCAGTCCGAGAGCGGTATCAAATTCAGAAAATCATATTATTTCTAACAAGAGTGATAACGGTAATGTGGATTACGGTGACTGGAACAATGCATGGGTTCGCGCCAATGTATGGCAAGGTTTCATACACAATATGCAGTCAACGGCTGTATGGGGATTTGCTACTCGACTTGATAAAACCCCATACTATAATAGTATGTTCTATAACAGGCCGCGCCAGTTTGCTGAACTCGGCAAGGTTTCGTTGGACGCACAAAGACTTGCAAATGAACTTATAATGTTCCACGATAAAAAAGCGGACGCGGCAATGCTTTATTCAGACAGCACGTTTACGTTCAGCAAGGATCACTTTAACGCTCTCAACGTTGCGCACAACACGATGCTCTATAACGGACTTAAACCGCATTGTCTTGTGGAATCGCAAATGGAAAAACTTGACGATTATGACATCTTAATCGTGCCGCACAGCACACACATAACGCG
>CAKSGG010000420.1 GCA_934454215.1 uncultured Clostridia bacterium | reverse complement strand
AATCTGAGTTTTGTTCAGAAAGCGGCAGATTTAACGGGAAGTCTGGGTGTTATATGCAAGTCACTTCCGTCACCTGAGAGAACAGGAAAGGACTTTTCATATCTTTGTTCGGCGGAGGCGGTATTTACAGATAAGCTTTCGGATGAAACGTATAATTTAATTGACCCTGTCAGATTTGCGGGACTTTGCAATCATTTAATGCGTAATGAAGCTGTTCGTGTTAAGGGGTATATAACGACGGCAGGAATTACGAATCAACGTATGGAAGGACTGATTGCAGCGTTCAGATATTCGGCAATGTTCAGAGATTTCAAAGTTTCATGGCAGGAAGAGGACGGTTTGTGTGAGGCGATAAATGAGATTATAAAAACGTCATATCATAAGGACGGAGGCATTTTGGAAAAGTCGTTTAATTATAACGTAGGCGACGGAGATGCAAGAAAGTATCTGCGAGCATACGGAGAAAGCATGAGCCCCGAAATGACAAAAGACTTAAATGACTTTTCATATCTTTCGGATTATTGGGACAAACTGATTGAAGGATATAAAAGCAATTTGGGAATTTTACCGTCTGTGGGAAATCAATCAAACAGAGGTACAAAAAATATTTGGAGTAATTCCGCACAGTATAACGAAATGGTAAAAAATACTGAATCTAACAGAGAATTGGAGTATACATCGGTATATTTTCCGTATTCGGGTTATGCGGCAATGCGAAACAACTGGAATGTTGACGGTTTGTATATGGGGACATATAACAACCCGAATTGCTACAGCGGTCATTCGAGCGCTGCCGTAAATGCAATCTTAAATTTATCGGCATACGGCAGAACCATGCTGTTATCGGGCGGTGCGCCATGGTACGGCAGAAATTATTGTTCTTCATATACTGATTTTTTGGAAAGCGGATATAATGAAATTAACGGATATTTCAGCGAAGCGTCGGGCAGAAAAAATTCCACACTCATGGTTAATAACAAATCGCAGGCTCATGAAAATTTAATATCTGTATTGGAGGACGAACAGCCTCTTGAAAACAGGTGGCTCTCAGATGAAATTTTTGATTTTTCGGAGGGAAAATGGACAGGACGATATACGCCTTTTGACACCGAAAAGGAGCTTACAAACGGCGTATATAGCGACAGCGATATAGAGCGTTCGGCAGACCATACAAGGCAGATAACATTTCTTAAAAACTTAGGTTTATGGGTGGTTTTGGATAAAACCGATAATAAAAACGCTCGGATTAACGAGTATACACAGGTATGGAATTTTGCGCAGTACCAGGAGCTTTCAAATTACGCTGACGGAAAAGGAGGATATACGAATGAGCAGATTATTATAGGAGAAAATAATCTTATAAAAACACAGGATAATAACGGACCTAATCTGTTTATTATGAATTTTTCAAATGAGCAGTTAAGCTATGAGAAAAAATACGGCGAATTTATAGCGGGGCAAACCGCTTGGGGCTGGTCAACCGGCGGCGGTTCAAAGTATTCAAAAACAGGCGGATTTGCGCCAAGTGCCGATGTGTTGGTGAAATGGAAGGATTCGGGCGCAGGAAGCAGTGCAGTGGCAACGGTTCTTGCGCCGTCAAGAACTGTTGAAAATCCTGTAATAAGCAGTGAAAATCTTTCAACAGATAAAATAACGGGATTTAAAATTGTAACAGATAAAGGGATGGTTGAATATTACAATTCCGATGAAACTTGTACATATTCAATAAATGGTATCAATATTAATGCACAGAGCGTATTAGCCGAATATTGCGGCAATAAAATTCACGGCGTAGTTTTGGGCTGTACAAGCTTCAACGGTGCTGATGCGGAATATAATGATTTTGAATTTTCAGCGGGTGAAATAACAAAAATAAAAGAAATCACCATACCTTCGAGATTTGAATGGGTTAAAACAAAAACAAATAAAGCTATACCTGTTTATAATGATGATGAGTACTACAGTGAGTCCCTGAAAAATGCCGATATTTCAAATCTTGAATCGGATTTTGATAATCTGAATGAAAATAATTTTGATAATTTTATAAAGCAATATTGGCATTATTTTAAAGTTGATTTGGAAAAGTACGGAGAAATTAAATATCCTCAATATATTTACCGTGAAATTGCCGATGAAATGACTATTGAGAATTTTTCTGAAAAAGTAAATAACTCAATAG
>CAKSGG010000419.1 GCA_934454215.1 uncultured Clostridia bacterium | reverse complement strand
GCATTAATATTCATAGTAATATGTGAAGAGATAAATAAGAGAAAAACAATAATTTTACTAGGTGCTTATTTTTTATATTGTGGTATAATAATGGTTTTTGCAGGTGATAGAAGGCAGTTAGTTATAAGTTTAATTGTATGTATACTTGCATTTATGGAAAAATATAGGGTAAGTATAAAAGGGCCTAAATTGTTTAAATATATAATTTTATCAATTATTTTATTAATTATACTCGCTGCTGTTAGAGAGGGGAGAAGTAATGTTATTGAAAGTTTTGATGATTTTAAGGTAGCATTAAATAATATTAAAGAAAGTAATATTTTATATGAAACATTAGCTGAATTTGGAATTACCTTTTTTTCAATAGTAGGTGCAGTTGAATTTTATCCATCTATATATAGTTTTGCTTTAGGAAAAACATATATAGCAAGTATATTAGTTGTTATTCCTGGATTTGCTAAAGTTTTTCCCAGTATATTTGAATTTTCATCAATTAGTAAAAATATTAAAAATATTAATAATCAAGGGTTAGGTGGAAGTATTCCGCAAGATTTATACGCGAATTTTTCAATATATGGACTTCTAATATCATTTGTAATTGGAATTATATTAGCATTAGTAATGAGAAGGAGAAAAAATTCAACTGGAATGGATACTATTAAATACTATATTCTGTTTTATTTTATTATAAATTTAGTTAGGGCAGGATTTTTTGAGATAACAAGAAATATATTTTTTGCATATATATTAATATATATATTGAAAAAATTATATATTGTAATGGTTAGAAGAAAAAAAGTTATGATTAATAGTTAAAATAATAGATATTGAAATTAGGAGTAAAGATGATAAGAAAAATTTTAAATATATGTGAAAAGAAAATAATAGGTGTATTATCTTATATTAATGTAAGAAAATACATGAAGTATTATACAAGATATGTACAGAAAATAGGGGTTAAAATTCCTAATTATGACAAGAAGCTTTATTCATCCAAGTGTATACTTTGATGGTGCTGATTATTCTATAATAGAAATTGGTCAAAATGTAACTATTTCTATGGATGTAATGTTATTAACACATGATTACTCTATTAGAAATGCACTTTCATATATAGGTAAAAACGAGGAGGATAAAAGGTATAGATTTTTGAAACAAATTACTATAGGTGATAATAGCTTTATTGGTGCTAAATCATCTATTCTTCCTGGAACTATAATAGGAAGTAATGTAATTATTGCTGCAGGATCTGTAGTAAAAGGTAATGTACCTAATGGTACTATATGGGGAGGGAATCCTGCTAAGCAGATTTCTACCATTGAAGAGTTTGCAAATAGACATTATGAAATGCAAGATTATTATATTCAGGGAGAATAGGAATGTTAGATATATGTAAGCAATTATTCGAAGATTGGAATAATAAAGATATAGAATATTGTCATTGGAAAAGTAATGAACACTTAAAGGAAGGATTATGTGGTATAACTGATTTAGATATATTAGTTAATATTAGAGATAAAGAAAAGTGTGAAGAAAGTATGAAATTACTTGATATATTACAACTTAAATCTCAATATGGGTCACGTTATCCAGATGTAGATGATTGGGTAGGTATGGATAAAAATACGGGAAAACTAATTCATATTCATTTACATTATAAAATTATTACAGGTCATAAAGGTATGAAAGAATATAATTTACCTTGGAGTGATATTGCTTTAAAGACTAGAATAAAAGATAGAGAAACAGATATATATATAATGGAGCCAAATCTGGAAATTATGACTCTATATACTAGGATTGCTTTAAAAGCATCAGTAAAAAAGGTTATCAAAGCTAGAATAAATAAATTTAAATTAGGAGCAGATGATTTAGCTGAAATTTCATACTTAAAAAAACGTGTGGACTGGGAAAAGGTAAAACATATAATAGAACAATACTATGATGATTATTTAGGTATCTATAAAATTATTATAAAAGAAAATTTATCGTCTCATGATTTTATAAATTTAAGAAAGAAAATTTTAAAATCTATGAATAAGCATAGAAGAGGTAATGCTTTAAAAATGTTTATAGATGAATATTATTTTGCAATAGTATTAAAAATGATAAATTTTGTTAGACATAAATGTAAAATGGTACTTATTACAAGAAAGGTTCCTATTTCTGAGAAAGGCTTGATGG
>CAKSGG010000418.1 GCA_934454215.1 uncultured Clostridia bacterium | reverse complement strand
ACTATCACTCCTATCCCAAGAATTCATCGGATTACGCATGCCTCTAATGGCAGCCTCCAAGCCCGCTACTTCTACGTTTTCAATTTTTATCATATTTTTCTCCTTTCTCGACCTTACGAACAATGTACACATCATTACTTAGAAATGTTTTTATCGCCTCCATACATTCCGGGCATAAATCCTTGCGATTCATACTACGCCATACCTCTCCACAGCTGGTCACACAAAGGCTCTGAATAGCATTACATACATTATTATCATTAGTAGGATAATGCTCGTACAGTTTTCCACATCTGTCACACTTTTTTGCTAATGCCATTATTCTTCTCCTTTCTCTTTCGCTAATTGTCTTTTCAAATAAGTCACAAAGCGATGACATGTGTTTCTATGCTTGCAAGTCACAAACATATTTCCTAACATTCCACGACATTTCCCATCATCGTCATAGAGCACGTGCTTGTTTAAGACTTCCGGTTCAAATTCCGGACAATCATGACAATATTCCGCCACATCAAGTTTAATCATTTCTTTTCTCCTTTTCAATTCAATTGTTTATGCCTCTCAGTAATCATAATGCGCTGAATTTCATTTTCATATTTTGCCGCTTTTATTTTCTTGATTGTCGATTTGCTATAACCGAGTTCCTTAGCCGCTTTTAAAGCATATTTTTTATAACTCTGAAAATTATCCTCACAGTTATATCCGTATTTAGCTCCCATATTTCTTTCCTCCTTTCACAATTACGGCTTAACTTCTATGGTTGGCATCACATCTGTATACCAATAAAGCTTGTAATGATACGGGTCGGTATGTGTTCCCGTAATATCCTCAACCGCATACATTGTATACTCGTTTAAGTAAACATAGTTTTTCTTGTATTCATTCGAACCGGTCTTAACAGTCACAACAAGTTCGTTGGCAGCATTATTGGATATACTCATATATCCCTCGGCTTCAAGAATAACATTATCCGTTCTTGCATTATAAACCGTTATTCTGCGTTCACATTCAAAATAATTCGCTTGCTTTGACATGTTGTAATTCACTCTTGAAGCTTCACTGCAACCCGTAAGCAAATAAACCAAAACTACCATCGCTATTGTTAAAAATAAAAATTTAAATACTTTTTTCATATAAATCTTCCTTTCCTATTTAGTCTGTAAAAACTCAAATTCAAATAACAATATCCGGAATCTCACTGCATCCCTCAAAAAAATACAATCGAACGGCATCGGTATCAATATTAATTACTATTTTGTTATTAATATAGTCCTCATTTCCAACTAATTGCATATGGATTCCCATTGCGATTCTTTCTAAATCTTTGTCGTCCTGAAATTCAATCTGTACATACTTTAAAATATTTTCAGTTCCCATGATATTTCTCCTTTTCTTTCCAATTTACCGGTTTGTGTGAATATAAATTTACCGGGTTATTTAAACATTCATGACACGGGTCATCCTTTTCGGGCAAGTCCTTATATTTGCAAGACCCGCAGTATTTATCGAAATAGACCTCTTTATAAATGTCTTCCATTAATTTTTCCTCCTCACATATTAGTAACAAATCTTGTTTCGTTAAATTTCTTTTTGCTCTTTAATGCTCTGCTGATAGCCAAATCAATGCCGCTTCGAGATTTAAGGTGATAATAATATAAATCTGTAAACGGCGTATTTAGCCTGTCAATTCGACCGGATGACTGTACCATAACCTTATAGGAATAATTTTGAGAGTAAAATATAATGGTGTCGGTTTTTATGCAATTCCACCCTTCAGCACCGGCATTATACTGAACGAGATATATCCATTTATCCGATTCCGGAATCGGTTGATGTTTATGTCCGTTCCACTCTGCAATTTCAACATTGTCTCCATAGCACAGATTTTTTAATATTTTAAGCTCATAATCAAAATTATAAAATATAATAGCTTTTGGGTGCTTTTCTACAATTTCCATTAACGCTACTTGTCTCGACGAATCAATGTTTACTATTTTTCTCAATGCATAACACAAACCAGCAGCATTTTCTATTGGTTTATCCTCCCATATGTCCCAACGATTTCGAGTTATATCCTTATATTTAGAAATATCATAATTGACGAACACCTCTTCGTGGTGCGACACCGTTTTTCTATCAAATTCCATATTAACAAGAATAGAATTTCTCAACCTTATTAGTCGCCCGGTATTTAT
>CAKSGG010000417.1 GCA_934454215.1 uncultured Clostridia bacterium | reverse complement strand
TCCCATATAATCAGACAATCGTTTGGCAACAACCTCATCATAAGATTGCTCGATTCTTCCCGAAACAATTGCCGCTGAGTCAACTGCCGAAATCATCTTGCCTGACGGAACACACAATACCGTTACCGGCGGAAAGCATATATTCTTTTGTCTATAGTTCAGGCTCAATCTTTGCCGTTTTAGCAAGAATGATCTGCATAATAAATGAGCTCGCCGCGATGGTTATTTTATACTATATTACACTTAAAAGGGCTGAAAACCATAGTTCGGCTTTCAGCCCACAAAAACTACTTAGATTATATTCTCATTTCAGATTAAATTTCGAAGTCTACACAAAATGAGGGATTGTCCCTAAAATATAAAAACTATAAGCTTTTATACCATGCACCGTTCAAGATATTGATTACCTCGCTAAGTTCGCTCGGTTTACTCCTCACAAGCCATAATTTGGAATATTCGTCAAGCCATTTTTTAAAATTAACATCGCATTTTATATTATACCCGTCAATTTTTGCACATAAATATATTACGACCAAAAAACCTTCTGCCGCGCATATCATTTCACGCTTTATCGTTTCATCCGAAAATGCAAGATTTTTTAGCTCGGCACAAATACTGTCCATTTTATGTATCGCGTCAACATAATCATCATACGTCTTTTTTGATTTTTCATCCGCACGGTTCTCTATAACCTTTCGCCAAAAGAAAACATTCTTTATATCGGATATTTTCGCGACAATTTCGACCGTTTCAGAGTTACCGTAAATTTGGTTTGATACCTCTGTTCTGAAATCCTTATCCGCAATTGTTTTTCTGTTCCACGCAACCGCCGCACTCAAAACTATACCGTACAGGGATGCTGTAATGCTTGCTATGTTTCCGTGGTCACCCCAGTTTGTAATCAAAAGTCCGTCCGCATTAAATTTATATCCGTATTCGGCAAGTTTTGATATGTTACTTTCTTCCGTAATTACATCCTCTGAAAACGTATCCCACGAACTTGTACCGGGGCAGACTATTTGTCGCTTTCCACTCTGTGACATTTTTTCAAAATTGTCGATTTGCGGGTCTTTGGCATAGCACCAATTCAAAAAGATAATATTATCCGACAACTTATCAATATATTCGGAATGTTGAAGAATTATATCTCCCCACATCATAACCGTCTTGCCTTTTTGATTTAAGTATTCGGCAATTTTGCTCACAAAATCAACATAAAGTTTCGCTTTGTCTTTGCCTTTATTCACACCCGTTCCCAAATCGAATGTTTCATCACAACAGATATTAAACGTATCGCTTGACGAACATTCAAGATATTGGTCGATTAAACTTTTTATTACCTCAAAACTTTCGTCATTTGTCGGGTTGATTGTGTGGTGTGGAAGGCGTTCAAGCCAATAATGTGACTGTGGAACGTAATCGGGCAACTCCGACAGATGTTTGTACTTTCCCTCTGCCAAAAGGTGATACAAATGTCCGAACGTGGATATTGAAGGTATCAAATCAATAAACTTTGACTTACAATATTCATCCAATTGCTTTATTTCATCTTTTGTCAAATAACCGAGTTTTTCTCTGCAAAATTCATATTCTTTAAACTCAAAGGTGTGTTCAATGTAAAGCTGTAAGGAATTCATCTTATAG
The DNA here is from genome assembly GCA_934454215.1 of uncultured Clostridia bacterium. Taxonomy (GTDB): domain Bacteria; phylum Bacillota; class Clostridia; order UBA1381; family UBA1381; genus Ornithomonoglobus_A. The sequence goes on along the minus strand of CAKSGG010000417.1, from coordinate 552 downwards.
TATGCAATGGTATCGACAAGCTCTTTTAATGTTTCAAGAGTCGGAATCTTGCCGCGTGAAACATCGTGATATAAACCTCGATATTTCATATCGGGTTTATCACATATTTTCTGACAATAAACTATACCGCCATGTTCGCCGAGCAACCGTTTCAGCGTTTGCAGCGCGTAAAACGCACCATTTGCACCATCAGATAAAATTTCAGCCTTATCATCTTCTATCTCAATTGTATATTCCTCGCAATATTTGTTTCCCATATTTATATAAACCGGAAATCCGTTTCCACAATTCTCACGAATTCTGTATGCTTCGACAACAACACGCTTGTCGGCTTTATCGTTAAAGCTCCATTTAATCTTATTTAAGTCAACGGTTTTGTCATATAAAAACCTGTTTTTAACCTCAGGAATAATACTCATTTTAATCTCCTTATTTGTCATCCTGTTAAGACATAAATTTTACAAAAATTTTTATTCAAAAACCCACGTTGAAATCGAATTGGGCAAAAGTTCACCATACCACCATTTTTCGTCGTAAAAATACTGCATCTGA
>CAKSGG010000416.1 GCA_934454215.1 uncultured Clostridia bacterium | reverse complement strand
TTGTGTCTGTATCGTTTTCATTCAACAAATCTATTAAGTTGTGTAATACTGTCTTTCCCATAAATAAGACCCCCTTACTAAATTTATCAAGGGTTTATTTGCTTATATGCAAATAGCTTTTTAACGCCTCTTGCAAAAATCCCGAAAAGTTTATATTGTGGTTCTCTGCCTCTGCGTTGAGCCAGTACGGAATTGTAAGCGTTTTTTTGATACAGCGATTTTTCACCCTGTCGCGCACGGGCGGCATAAATACATCAACAAGCATAAGTACGCCGCCGTTCGTGTCTATATCCTGCGGCTTTGACGGCTCGGGTATTTCGTCGTTGTCGAGTTCCATTCCGCAAAGGTGTACCCCTAACGCCTCACGTGCATTTTTTACCGCTTCTTCCGTTGTGTCCGCACAAGGACAACACCCGGGCAGGTCGGGAAAATCAATTGATATTCCGTCCTCATCATAATAAAACACAGCAGGATAAATATATGTGTCTTTCATTATTAAAACCTCCATCCGATAAATAAAAAGGGGGAAACGGGCATTATTCAAATTTAATACCCGCTTGTTTCTCAATGCTTTTAAGTGTTCCTGTCGGAATATGTTTTTTGGGGTGTGTTATTGTAACTTTACCCTTTTTCAGCTTATGCTTAAATTGGTGGTGGTCACCGTCACAAGCTATCTCAAACCAACCGTCTGCTTTAAGTATCTTGATAACTTCCCTTGAAGAATAGCTTTTCATCTGTTATCCCCCTTATATTATATATTATACCACGTGTTATAATACGTGTCAATATCTTTTTTAGAATTTATCGGACGTTTCTCACTCCCCATAGAACCATTTAAGTTCATCGGGGATATTTTCTTCATCTTCGCTGTCGTTCAATCCGTCAAGCACCTTAAACAAAAGACTCGGCGGCTGCTTTGCCACTGTGTCCGGCAAGAGCTTATAATACTTAAACATCAATGTATAAATATCCCTCAATCCCTTGTCGGACTTTTTGTGTTTTTTGGTTTTGCCTTTGACATATTATTAAGTTCGGTCGTGTATATGTCCCATAACTCGTCACACAACACGCCGAGTTCGGTAACATCCGCGTTTTCTATTACGTCATTCGTCACCTTTGTTCCCTCGAACAAATAAGGAATTGCGTTCGCACAGATAGAGAATTTTCCCTTTGTCTGATACGCGTGTACATCGTTCATAAGACACAATGCCTCAAAGTCGAACGGGCGAGATACAATGACCTCGCCCCCGACATTAAAGGAAAGCGTCCGCTGTTTTGCTTTCGCCATACCTTATCCCCTCCGATTAAACAGTTGTGTTTGACGGGTACCACGTGAGAGATTTAAACCATTCCTCAACCGCTTTTGCTTCCGTCACATTTTCGGGCAGGGTATCGGTATCGAGATAGTAATAATACCTATCCCCGTTGTCCGTTGCAACAGCCGAATAAGTCGCTTTTGCGGTCTGTTTTTCCGCCGCACCCTCTGACGGCTTTGTTTTTGCGCCGACAGGTGACGCAAAACCGTATTTACCTTTGTAATATCTTACAAGGCGGTAATGTCCGTTTGATTTTGTAACCCTCCACGCAACGCCGAAATACGGTGCCTCTGTTTTCTTTCCGACCTCAACACCGTTGTCTTTGAGTTCAAGACCTCTCATCATTGCGTCCACTTCGGGCGGAATATCCGCGTTTGTGATTTCGTGACCGAGCTTTTCGAGATAGTCCTCAACGTCATATGCGCCGTTGTCCGCATCGAATACATCGGTATCGCCGTTGTCTGTGGGCGCAATCTCAACGGTACCGGGGATTGTTACCGCGTCACCGTATGTGATTGCCTCCGCCGTGTCGCTTTTTACCTCAAATATAGTGTACATATCAACACCTATACGAGGCTTCGGTTTGTCAATTGTTCTGTTTGCCATAATAAATCATTTCCTTTCTTTTTAATCGAGGTGTTACCTCATAATTTATGCCGTTTGTTGGTTTGTTCGGGCGGTCGGGGTCGCAGATTGCCGGTGGCAATCGTTTTGCGATTTGACCGAGTCGGCAGACGAGAGCCGCCCCTACAGATTTTCGCACACGTTCCGTTTGGTTGTAATTCCGAATTACGCATTCCGCATTCCGAATTATTTTAACCCTTTGATACGATTGTCGCCGTGCCGCTCTTGCGCGCCTTGCCGTCCGCCGTTACTTCCGCAACGGTTATTTTCTGACCGTTTGTGAGGGTCAGCTCA
>CAKSGG010000415.1 GCA_934454215.1 uncultured Clostridia bacterium | reverse complement strand
GTTTTGCGGATTAACCGCAAAGCGAAATGTTTTTGAAAATATTCAAGGAAAAGCGTTTTTCCTTGGCGGCGGACGTGATAACGTTATGGAGGAAAATACGTTTATCAACGTTAAAAGACCTTTGTCCTTAGGTTCAAGGCTGAAGACGCTTTCAGCGCTTGATCCGAAAACAGGATGGTTTGGGGCGGCATTGGAAGCCGTCCCGTACAGAAGTGATGAATGGAAAAAGGCATTTCCGAAGCTTTATTCCATTATGCTTAACGATCCATACAGGCCGAACGGCAATATTTTCCGTGATAATTTTCTTGCAGATTGCGGAAAAAACACTGTCAGTGCAGATGCAAGCGAGTTTAGCGATGAAAACAACATTTACACAAGCAGTACCGATGCAAACTACCGGGAAACAATTGATAAATTCGCCTTTGTGCCAAGAAACGTGATGGGGCGTCTTTCCAATTACAGTGATACTGTAATTGGGGATTCCATACTTATGTGCGTAGACAGCCCGCTTGTTTACAAATCCAATATGTTGGAATATTTAGACAAAAGCAGCGATGCTGCGCCATATACAGACAATAACGGAGTTATATATGCACCGTTAAATTCGGTTTGTAAACTAAAAGATATGGAACCGATAGAAGAACAAGGCAATGCAATAATAACCGCTTTTGACGGCAGTAAAATCAGTGTTGACTGTGTAAATGGTGCAATATACAAAGATAACGAAAAAGTGAATTTATCGTCAGCACCGCGTCTTACAGACGGTGTAATATATATACCAATTGATGTATTTGCAGTTATATTTGGTCAGGAAATTTCATGGACGGATAAGGGCTTGATATCGATTGGCGGCATAGCGTCAATGAAGGATTGGTTTACGGACGGGGCGGATTTTGAATATCTGTTTGAAAAGGTATGCGCTAAATAAATGAAAGGAAGATATAAATGAAGGATTGGTTTAAAGAAAGCTACAGACGATGTATTCTTGATATGCATATCGCTGACTGGGATGAAAATTTTTTAAACAATTTCAGCGCGGATAACTATATAAAAATGTTAAAGCGTGCAGATGTTGACGCCGCCATTATATATGCAAACTCTTGTACGGGTATTTCCTTTTATCCGACAAAAGTTGGACATATGCATAACGGGCTGAAAGGACGGGATGTATTTAGGGAACTGACAGAGGGCTGCCGAAAAGCCGGAATCAAGCCCATTGCATATATTAACAAGTGGTCCAAATGGGCATATGACAAAAACCCGGAGTGGAGAAATGTTTCGCCGGATGGGCTGGAAAGTGCGGAATTTATGTACGGTATGCCCGGCAGGTTTGGCGTTTTGTGTACGAACTCTCCTTATCGTGATATGCTTATATCCGAGGTAAAGGAAGTTTGCGAAAATTACGACTTTGACGGGCTTTGGATTGATATGCTTACATTTCATATTATGTGTACCTGCAAGCATTGTCAAAAACGATTTAAAGAGGAAACAGGATACGATATTCCAAAGGTTGTTGACTGGGAAGACAAACGCTTTATTTCATATCTTAGAAAAAGGGAAGAATGGCTTGCAGAGCTGTTTAAGGAAATTGCAGACATTGCAAGAACAATTAAACCTGATATTTCTGTGGTTTGTAATTCGGGGTGGTACGGTTCATTTAATGCCGAAAATCTTGATTTTTACAAAATCGGCGATTATACGGCGGGGGATTTTACCAAAAACAGAATAGAAGATTCCTGGAGAACAAAGCTTTTGGGAACTGTTTCGAAAAATACACCGCTTGAGTGTCTTGTGCCGATTATGGATCCGGACCTCGGGGAACATTCAATTATGAAACATATTGACAAGATTAAATTTGAAATTTGCGAGTGTTTGACAAACAACGGAAGATACGGTTTTATTGACGCTGTAGATCCGTCCGGTACGCTAAATCCAAAGGTTTATGAAAAAATGGGAGAAGTATATAGCTTTGAAAAACGTTACGAAAAATATCTTATGCCGGATTCAAAGCCTTGCAGTGATGTCGCTATTTATACAAATATCGAATCTAATATGAATCCCGAGGACAACGGAAAACCGCTGCAAAGCATTTCTAAGGAATCGCCTCACATGAGGGCGCTCAGAGGGACTGCGTCTATCCTTGTTGACAGGCATATCCCATATGGGGTAATCAGTAAAACAATGCTTGAACACTTAAGCGAATACAAGCTGATTATTCTTCCCGAGGTATATGCACT
>CAKSGG010000414.1 GCA_934454215.1 uncultured Clostridia bacterium | reverse complement strand
GAACGGCGATGTTGCGGATAATAACACGGTAGAACAATTAGGTGAAGTTGTTGATTTGGCTCATCGTATAACTTTCGGAGAACTTCCTGTTGTCTATGTAAGAGGTAACCACGATATAAGGGGAGCTGCCTCCGTTATGCTCAACCGTTACGCCGGGACGGACAATGGGCAATTTTACTTTGATTTTACCGCCGGAAACGTATATGGTATTGTGTTGGACTGCGGCGAGGACAAGGTTGACAGTCATAAAGAGTACGGCGGATTGTGTGCTTTTGACGAATACAGAAAACAGCAGATAAAGTTTCTTGATGAAATACTGGACAAAAAGAAATATTTGGACTTTGACAGGATACTGGTGTTTTGCCATATAGAGCCACAGGCAGAAGGTAATATTAATATGTCGGACATATATTTGCAATGGATAAAAAGATTGAATATTTTAAAGCCTGATATTATGATATGTGCGCACGAACATATAATTAAATATTTCCCGCCTAAAAGCACCTTTTTTGGGAAGGGCGAAATAGGCTTTCCTGTATTTGTGGGTTCAATATTTGATGAGGAGTGGAAACGGGACATATGCGTGTTAAATGATTTTGCCGGGACGGCGGTTAATTTTGAAAATGACGGCTTGCATCTCAGAGTAACCGGACCTGAGAAAAATGTGATAGAACAGAAAACAGTCCAATATGCTTCAATAAATGTATTTAATAAAGCATACTATAATTAAAAAATAGAAGTATATTTTCAATGTGAAATGGAGGTAACCACTTTGAAGTTGAAAAACAAGCGTGTATTATTTTTGGGAGACAGCATAACAGAAGGCGTCGGTGCATCAGCATATGATAAAAGTTATGTGCCGGTATTTGCAAGACTTTCCGGTGCGGAGGTTGAAAACTATGGCATCGGAGGAACACGAATTGCTAAACAAACCGAAAAAACACAAGAACGATGGGACAGGGATTTTGTCGGTCGAATAGACGAGATGGCTGATGATGCCGATGTTGTGGTTGTTTTCGGTGGGACGAACGATTTTGGTCACGGTGATGCTCAAATAGGTAATTTTGCATCTCGCAGTGAGTATACTTTTTACGGTGCTTTGCATAGTCTGTGCATAAAACTGCTGAATAAGTATCCGACGGCGCAGATTGTGTTTGTTACACCGTTGCACAGGGAAAGCGAGAATACAAAAATTAATTCAAGAGGTATTCCAACAAAAATGCCTTTGTCCGGATATGTGCAAATCATAAAAGAAGTTGCATCATACTACGGTTTTCCGGTGCTTGATTTGTTTGCAACAAGCGGTATTCAACCGGGAGTTGGAGTCATAAAACAGCTTTATATGCCTGATGGATTACACCCGTCAGATTTAGGTGCGGCAAGAATTGCGGAAAGGTTGTATGGTTTTTTATCGACGTTATAAAAATTTGTTTGAGCTTTCAGCTTGACTTGCAACGAACTTTGTAGTATTGTTTGTGTTGCCGAAAAGGTAATACCATAACAAAGGAAGTGAAATAATGCGGAAAAAACTGTTGACAAGCGGAAATGTGTTTAAAAGAACAGACGGTCGATGGTGCGGCGTCGTATGGTATATGGACGAACAGGGAAACCGCAAAAGAAAATCATTTTCAGCAACTACCAAGCAGGGGGCAAATAAGAAAATCACTGCCTACATATCAGAATTTGAAGCCTCAGTCAAAGAAACGGACGAGAGTAAGAAGTTACTCAAAGACAGTATACAGAGCTGGCTCGAAGTATTCAAATTCCCGTCAGTAGAGCCGACAACCTACGACAGATGCGAATGTACGGCGATAAATCAGATATATCCAATACTCGGAGATGTTGTTGTCGGTGACATCACGGCGGCTGATATTAAAAGTATGCTAAATCATTTGATGAACAAAGGGCTGTCTTTCTCCACAGTAAAGAAAGCCTATGTGCTCCTGAATGAATATTTTAGGACAATGTATCTCGAAGGAATGATAGAAAAAAATCCAATGAATAACGTGGAAATGGTAAAGAAAGCAAACTTCCTGTCGGCACAGGGCAAGGATTTACTGCCGGAATGTGACGCAATAACCGTCCTTAATTCGGAGGAATTTAAAAAATTCAAGAAAGAAGCATTTGCCACGTACTCAAACGGAGAGATAAAGCACAAGCAAGCAGCCGCATATATACTGATGCTGAATACAGGAGCAAGACCCGGTGAAATACTTGCTGTAACCAACCGGGACATC
>CAKSGG010000413.1 GCA_934454215.1 uncultured Clostridia bacterium | reverse complement strand
ATATATAGGTGTGGTTGGGCCGGTGCGGACAGGTAAATCGACATTTATAAAGAAATTCATGGATTTGCTTGTTATACCGAATATGGATAATGTATACCAGGCAGAAAGAACACGCGATGAATTGCCGCAGTCGGCGGCAGGGCGTACGATTATGACGACAGAACCCAAATTCATACCGAATGAAGCGGCGGAAATATCGCTTGGGGATAATGCCCATTTAAAAGTAAGAATGATTGATTGCGTGGGGTACATAGTTGACAGCTCGTTAGGATATTCGGAGGAGAATGAACCCCGAATGGTAAACACACCATGGTTTGAGCAGCCGATTCCGTTTAATGAAGCGGCGGAAATCGGAACAAAAAAAGTTATAACGGAACATTCCACTATAGGACTTGTGGTAACAACAGACGGCAGTATTACGGACATTCCGAGAAACGATTATATTGATGCGGAAAACAGAGTGGTAAATGAATTAAAGTCAATTAATAAACCGTTTGTCGTTCTGCTTAATTCAGCGGCACCCGAAAGCGATGCGGCGCAGGAGCTGCGGAAAGAGCTTGAAAAAACTCACGGCGTTCCTGTTATGGCGGTAAATTGTGCAGAACTGAATGAGCATGACATTTATTCGATAATTGAAACGGTTTTGTTTGAATTTCCGCTTAAAGAAATTGATTTGCATATACCGAACTGGCTTGAAAGTCTTGATATGTCACATCCTTTAAAAAGCGGTGTGTATGATGAAATAATATCTAAAATATCCGATATATCAAAAGTGAGCCATGCAAAAAAACTTTGCAATTCATTGTCGGAATGCGAATACATATCCCGTTCTGAAATTGATTATATGGACTTGGGCGAGGGAACTGTTAAAATCAATGTTGAGCTGCCCAACAGTTTGTATTATAAAACTTTGGGAGAAATGTCGGGCTTTGAGATAAACGGCGAGGAGGAGCTTTTACAGCTTTTGTGCAGTTTATCGGAAATGAAAAAGGAATACGACAGAGTTGCGGAGGCTTTGAGAGATGTGCGTGAAACAGGTTATGGCATGGTATCGCCGTCAACCGATGAGCTTGCGCTTGATGAGCCGAAAATCGTTAAGCAGGGAGGACGCTACGGAGTGAAGCTGAAAGCGTCTGCGCCTTCAATTCACATGATAAGAGCGGATATAGAAACGGAAGTAAGTCCGATTGTCGGAACGGAAAAGCAGTCGGAGGAATTGGTTCATTATCTGCTTTCGGAGTTTGAAACAAATCCGTCTAAAATATGGGAAAGCAATATTTTTGGAAAGTCATTGTATGAGCTTGTAAACGAGGGGTTAAATAACAAGCTTTCGAGAATGCCCGAAGACGCGCGCAACAAAATAAGAGATACTCTGCAAAAGATAATAAACGAGGGAAGCGGAGGATTGATTTGTATAATTTTGTAGGAGTGTGTATATGCGGAAGGTTTTGATTGCGTCTGTTATGGCTTTGCTGCTTGTTTCTTGCGGCGTAAAGCCAAAAATCAGCATGGTTAATGACAATTACGAAACCGATTATTCTGAGGTAAAAATACAAACGCCTAAGATTGACATTCCTAATGAAAGCGAATTTTCAGCGGAAATAAATGAATTGCTTAATGAAGAAGTGTGTAAGGCTGTAAAGGACTTTGATAAAGAGGCAGCGACGGCAAATATAGCCGCAAAGAGTACATTTGATATATCTCAAACGGTGAATTACAATAAAAATGATTTTATAAGCATAACGGAAGAAATTTACAGATATACGGGAGGAGCGCACGGAATGACCGTCAGGCACACCAGAAATATAGATATTTTGAAAAAACAGGAAATTTGCCTTGCTGATTTGTTTGCGGAGGAGGGATATGAAAACACATTAAACAGGATGCTTGAAGAGCTTACGGAAAGCAAGCCCGAAGAATACGGAGAGCTTTGGCAAAGACCCGAAATAAATAAAAATCAGGACTTTTATATTACCGATGATGATTTGGTGATATATTATCAGCCGTATGAGCTGTCATATTATGCAAGAGGATTTGTTGAATTTCCGCTGAGGCTTACGGAATTAAAAGGGTATTTAAAGGAGGATTATTACAGAATTGCAGAAAAGGGAACTGTTTAGTGAAGTGCCCCAGTTTATACAGACAGCACAAAAAAGAGTGCCTATGGCATTATATTAAATTTTTAAGCAATATACTGACATCGCATTTCTTGTGGTGTCAGTTTTGTTTTTAACTGTATTCTTTCATT
>CAKSGG010000412.1 GCA_934454215.1 uncultured Clostridia bacterium | reverse complement strand
ACGATCTTGTCCATGGTTTTCTCGTTATGATCCATATTTCTTTCCTTTCTCCCGCGGCCGGCTGCCGCAGGATAAAATAATAACTTATGTAGTGTACCACGCCGCGGCAGAATGCACAAGCCGCGGCGTGGATTTTTTGCAGCCGCCGAACAATATTTTCGGAAGCGAGAGATTTTCCCGAAAGAATTAATTGACAAAAAAACGATTGTTGTATCTTTTTATTTGTTGAATACAGCAAAATTTAGCAAAGTCGCGGAGGTGCAAACTATGCCTAGCTCGGTGAAACGGGGATTCTACGAAAACCCCGGCACAGTTCAGTGTTCCTGGTGTCGTAAAATGATCGACATTGACGCCCTGTGCTGTCCTTACTGCAACCATGACGGCCCAGCCGTGCCTTGGAGAAACAATCCCAAGCATTTTTCTTTTGTGCTCCACCCCGAAAAGATTCACAAGGCATGGACACTTCATTTCGAGCTTCGTGTAACGTGGGTCGATTCATTAGGGCAGCAACTCTATAGGACGTTTACTTCAAGTATCTCTGGCAAGGCGTTAGACACGTCAACTGAATACCTTATGGAAATTGATGTTCCGGCAGAGTCACAAATAACAGTTTATATGGACAAGTTTTGTCCCGGTTCAGGTGATGATTTTGATACAACAATTAGGTACTCGCCTAAAAACGGTCAATGCCCGGTTTTAAGCAGCCCCGGAAAATATAAGGTAGATATGTATAAAGAGGCAAAGAAGCGTTTTTTAATAACGCATTATGAAACTGTCTTTTCCGTAGATCGTATAGACTAAGCACGAAGCGGCATTTCCGCGCGAAGCATTTTGCTTCGTGCGGATTTTTCTTTGCCGGTATGCATTCTCTCAGTTCGCAGCGTCCTCCGGCTTTGCAGCGTACTTTTCCCGAAATGCGTTCCACTCTTCTCTTGTGATGAAGATGCGGCGCGGACGCTTTTCAAACTTGCTGACAATTCCGGCCGTCTCCATCTCATCAACGAGTCTCACAGCGGCGGAATATCCCAGATGCATGCGCCGTTGAAGCATCGAGATTGAAGCGAAGCCCATGTCGAGACAGTGTTCGATTGCCTCATACAAAAGCGCATCATTTTCGGGGTTCTTGCCGCACTGCGCGGCGAACGCCTCGGGGTCGAACGTTTGCCCGCTCGCCTCCCCATCGGGTTCCGGATACACCCATTCCGCGGGAATACTCACCGTTTCCGTCTCTTCCGGTTTTCCCGTTTCTTCCTCCGCCCTTTTCGCCGCGATCCGGCCGCAGATCTCGCGGCACAGGAAGCCGAGCGCGAATGCCGCGAGGAAACCAAGAACAAGTCCGATCTTCATTTCTTTTCTCCTCTCAAAAGTTCAGCGGATATACCGGTCGTTGCGCGAAACGATCTTCACGCGGCGGCTCGCCGCAATGAATACGATGACGATGAACACGATGAAGATGAGACTGCTGTAGTCAAAGTCGAGCGAGGCGAGGAAATCGTACATACCGTGGGTCAAGACCGGCAGCCACAGCGCCCGGCGGCGGCAGACACGTTCGCCGACAAAATCGCCCTCGTTCGCGTAGCGCCGCGCCGCGCCATACCAGATGCCCATGAAAACGCCGAAGCAGGCGTGGCCCGGTACCGCCGTCACAGCGCGCACCAGCGCCGTGCCGAAGCCGTACATGGCGACATACCCGATGTTCTCCCAGAGCGCGAAGCCGAGCGAGACGAACACCGCATACACCACGCCGTCAAACTGGCAGTTGAAATGCGGGCTGCGCCAGGTGCGCCAGCGGAGCAGCAGCAGCTTGAAGCCCTCCTCCGAGAGCGCAACGACGATGAAGTTCGAGAGGATCAGATAGCCGAGATCGGTCTCGTCAAAGAACGAGAGCAGGATCCTCTCGCCGATCGTCTCAGTCACGATGGCAAGTGCCGTGGCGAGCACGCCGAAAACGAGCAGCGAGATCAGAAGCCCCGCCGGTTCCTTTTCCAGCCGGTCGGCGCGGTAGACCTGGATCAGCAAGATCACCGCCGGGATCACCGCCGCGGCGATCAGCACGGGGTCCATTTCGCTTATGGTGGAGAGCATTGCATTTCCCCCTCTTATTTCTTTGCCATTTTTATAGCATACGCCGCGGCGGATTGCAAGGCGGGCGGCATCGGTGCTATAATAAAATGTATTTTGATTTTCAAAGGAGGGAGCGCCATGCTGCGGCTGATTTTGGGCCGTGCCGGAACGGGCAAAACCGCGCTTCTGTTTTCC
>CAKSGG010000411.1 GCA_934454215.1 uncultured Clostridia bacterium | reverse complement strand
AAAAGACAATAGCCCGTTATGAAAAGAAGGTAAAGGACAGTTCCGAAAAGGTAGCAAAGGACGATTATATTGACTTTGAAGAAATGGGCTTTGACAAAATTTTTGTGGACGAGTGCCATCTATACAAGAATCTGGGTGCAGCAACAAAAATGTCTAATGTTGCAGGCATAGGCACAACAGGTTCGGGCAAGGCGGCTGAACTGCTTATGAAAACAAAGTATTTCGATGAACTCACAGACGGAAAGGGTATGGTCTTTGCCAGCGGCACGCCTGTTGAAACAGGCTATCTACGGTTGAAAATGCCGATTTTACGTTGTAAAAAACACGATACAGTTAAATAAGACGGTATCGTGTTTTTGTTGGGTTATAATACTAATAACCAATTAACCTATGGACAAAATACAGTGGCTATAATACGCCCATTCGTCGGCAAACTCAGTAGAAAAATTTATACGGAACATCCGAAAACACAATCGAACAAGCCGTAATATATTGAATAATAACCAAACAAAAGCTCACCTTATATCCCTACAAGATATAGGGGAGCTTTTTTAGACATAATAGATTTAAATATCAAATGATATTAAAAAGACTTTTTATACAAATTAAACTCAAAATGCTTGACAAATGGTTTTATATGTGTTACAATATAAAATGTCAGGAGGAATGAGTTATGAAGGAAGCATATATGCCGCAAGAATTACCGAAAGCATTTGGTGATCTTGACTATTCAAAGTTTTTGGACGAGCTTGTTGAAGCAACAGCGGCTTTGGAAGTATATATGGAAAAAATCAGTGACAGTAAAATTGACAGCAGTTGGTTTCTGCCAATGTTACAAAACAAAGAAGCTCTTTCTTCATCAATGATGGAGGGAACGCAGGCAACGCTTGACGGCGTTCTTATAAATCAGATTTCTCCGAGCGATGATGACAAAAACATTAACGAGGTTGTTAATTATGTCAATGCAACTGCTCTCGGAATGAAAAGGTTGAAACGTGGCGATTTTGATAATGAACTTTTCTTTGAAATTCATAAAGCACTGATGTCAGGTAATGTCAGAAAAAACACTGATACCATAGGAGCTTATCGTGAAAAACAGAATTACATCGGCAGAAATGACGGTGAGCTTGTATATACTCCTCCAAAGCCGGAATTTGTTCAGCCGCTTATGAATAATCTCATAAGCTATATGAACGATGAAAAATGCAAAGAAAGACCTCTTATCCGTATTGCCATTATTCACGCTCAGTTTGAAACAATTCATCCTTTTGGTGACGGAAACGGCAGAGTCGGACGAATAATGATACCTTTGTATTTATACGCTCAAAATCAGATTTCTTTACCATTCTTTTTCATAAGTGAAGCTCTTGAAAGAGATAAGCATAAGTATTATAAACTCCTTCAGGATATTCGTGAAGAAGGCAAATGGAATGAATGGATAAAGTTTTTTCTTGATACTGTTGCAAAGCAATGCAGGAAAAATATTCGTATTATAGCCGAGATAAACAAGTTGTATGATAAAACCAAAGAACGTGCTTGCGAGTTGATAAAATCATCAAGTAGCGTAATAAAACTTGTTGATTTAATGTTTAAATACCCGATATTTGATGCAAAAACGATACAGAGTGAAGCTGATATGCCAATGGCAACAGTCAATAGGTATCTTAATACCCTTTTGGAAGATGGAATTATCTATACAGACGGAAAAAAGCGAAATAGAAATTTCTATTTCTATGATCTTATGACATTAATTAGAGATTAAGTCTTGATTATGAAAGGCGGTGATGTCTATTGAGTGTACAAACTATGACAAAGAAAACGCATCGGCAAGTTGCTGGTAACAACAAGTCAATGCGTTTGGGTAAGATATGCAATAGCAATCTTAGTAGTGTTTAATTATTATAGCATATCTGACCTTTCTTTGTCAATTCGCAATTTTTACAAAATGTGATGTTAAAAATTATTGACAACGGAAAGGAGGCTGTCTTTATGACAAGTCTTAAAATGCGTAAAAGCGCTCTCTTTATGCGAAATGAGTTTGATACCATTGGGAAATGGCAGATTCCAATCGTTAAAAGACAGGAAATTGCTACAACTGATTTATCACTGGTAGCTTATTCCGATATTCGTTCAAATGATAGCGCAGAGAATACTAAACGCGGCGTTCACTTCTTTGTGGATGACTATCGCTTTACAGGAATCTATAATAATCCGGAAAAATCTCTGGCGAGATTATCTCAATATGCTTTTCTTCTTACTCCCGATTACTCTACATATACGGATATGAAT
>CAKSGG010000410.1 GCA_934454215.1 uncultured Clostridia bacterium | reverse complement strand
CATTGACCGTATCCGTTCTGTTAAATGCTCTGCCTGCTCCGTGCGGTGCGGAGCAGTTCCAATCCGCATTGCCCTTGCCTCTGCAAATCAAACAACCGTCACGCATATTCAGCGGAATCATCATCCTTTCTCCGTTCTGTGCCGAAATGGCGCCCTTGCGGAGGATTTTGTTTTCCGTATCAATGTAATTGTGTACGGTCGAAAAACTTGTCAGCTGTGTGAATTTCAGACTTTTTATGATATCGGCTGCGATTGCCTGCCTGTTCAGTCTTGCAAAATTCTGAACGATATTCATATCATGAAGATAATCGTCGAACAATTCTCCCTCAAGATAAGCAAATTCATACGGAACCTCATTCTTTGTGCGCGTATAGGCGAGCTCATGATAATAACGCTCCACCTCAACACCGAGATGACGGCTTCCGGAATGAATCACCAGGCAATATCCGCTGTCGGATTTGTCAAGCTCGATAAAATGATTTCCTCCGCCAAGCGTTCCGATTCCAAGCAAGGCTTTATCAATGCGGATATGCTTCGCACACCGGAGTTTTTCAAGCTCTGCCATCTCCGCAAAGCGGTGCGGTGTCTGCCGAATTTGCATCCCTGACGGAATTTTGCTTTGAATCACTTTATCAAGCTGCTGCAGCTCCAGCCGTTTCGGCTTTATCTGGGCAACCTCCACGCCGCAGCCGATATCAGCACCCACTAAGCCGGGCGCGATTCTGTCTGTCAGCGTCATGGTCAATCCCACTGCACACCCTTTTCCGGGATGCACATCCGGCATGACTCTTATCTTACTGCCCTCGCCAATAACACTGTTGCATAAGGCCTTTATCAATCCCTCCGAATTGCTGTCCAGCACCTCGGAATAGACGATTGCCTCTGCAAAACTCCCTTTTATTTTAATCATACATTTTCCTTTCTACCTAACCTTACCAACCTTATTTCCCATTATAATATCACACATAGACAGAGAATATCCACTCCAAAAATTTTACGCTTTACAAGAGGACAGTATATTCCTATCATAGAATCCGAGCTCCGGCTCATCAATCTTGGGATTTTTACAATCGTACCAAAAGTAAATATAATCATTAAGAAAATTATCTTTAAGCCTATCTTCAAGCGGCAGATCAAGCATTTCCTTTAAATCAATAAACAGCTCCATAAACGCGTACCAGCCGCCCGTAAAAAAGCCGGTGTCATATTTCATTGCAAACGAAAATAAATCCATTTTTTTATAGTAACGTTCTGTCTTTTCGTACTTGTTACATGCAATACAACCAGTCTCATACACCGCGTCAACATCGACCTTTATAACCTCTTTGACTCCCCGTGCATATTTGAGGGACTGCCTGATTTCCTTCCAGGCAGAAATCGGCAGCTGCCCGGCACGATGCAGAAACACCATATCCGCTTGAGTCTTTTTATCCTCTTCATGAAAATAATCATAATCAGGATGATAATAAATTTCTGCCAGTGGCTTTTTTAACGGAAAATATACGATGGCATCGGGATTCTCCATCATAATAAGCGCAGACATCAAAATTGCGTTGAGCCCCTTGCGGTCAGCGTCAAAAATCTCTTCCCGATTATTGACAATTCTTCCGGTTCTCTCCGGTATGACAACCGTATAGCTTTTGTTTTTTCTTTTTATGTTCCTTTTTGTATAGATGAGTTTCATTTTTCCTCCTTTTTGTCATGATGCAGCAGTGAGTCAAGAAAAGCTTTTGCCGCAATCAATCGAATAATAAAACCTATGAGCATATTCTCTCTCCCATTTCGGTATAAATAAAACGCACATGCAGAAAAAACAGGGCGCATATTATTTTAAAAATACGAGTCATCATTTTTATTACCCCAATAACCAAGATAATACTGTGCCTGCAATAATTATGATGATAACAATTAAACCTAATTTTGAAAAGTACACGAGAAAAGATAATCCCGTTATTTTGTATATCAGAAAAATTGCAAGTGCAACCGTTCCCACGCCGATTACGGCTTTTCCTGAAGCGCTCACCACAAACGCCAGCAACAGTATCATTAAAATAATCCAAAACATCTTTGTCACCACCCCAAAAACAAACTATAATTGCTTTAGTATTTCCTCATATTCACAATGAATTTCTATAAAGATTGCCTCTGAAGCAACTTCTTTTGCCGAATCAGGATGATATTTCTTTGCTAAAATCCTATACTCCGTCTTTAACACTTCCTTGTCAAAATGAGCTTCATCAGAAAACCAATGATCACCGTATTTCCTTTTAATCGGTTCATCACTTACGTTG
>CAKSGG010000409.1 GCA_934454215.1 uncultured Clostridia bacterium | reverse complement strand
TCAAATTAAAGTTATCTTCTTACTTATTCATCAAGCATCAGCTTGCCTTCCTTTGCTTTTTTCCTGCCATTTGTATTATATCTCCGACGGATATAAATTGCAATAATATTTTTGTCAGTACATATGATGCAATTTTTTATTCAACACTTTTCAAGCATCACTTTAAACGCCCTGAATATGCCAATAATGTAATTCTTTATCGGAATTTTACTGATATTTATAAATTTTTCCGAATTAACATATCGGTACATTCCGTCAAATCTCTGTCGCCGGATTCAAAAACAACAATTCTCTTTTTTCTCTTATTCTTTAAGGTGATTTTGTTGAAAATCTCCCTTAATGTCGTGTCAAAATTCACTTTATTTGCCTCGTCTGCCGTTGTCCACACCTCTATAACTCCAATATTCTCGTTAACGGAAATTCTCATAAAATCACCTTCTTTTGTTTTTAATTATTCCTGATTTTTCCTAAATTGATACATCGTTTAAATTTCGGCAAATAAAAAATGCGGAACATAATTCATTCCGCATTTATAAAAACACTATTAAATTATACCACAGCGCTTGCCGATGGGCGCAGCTATCCCGTTTATTCCGATAAAAGTTTAATCACAGCATCTCGTATGATAAACGCATAAGTTTGTTTATGATTATAAAATACCGCAATATATAATGGTTGTTAATATGTTTTTTAGAATATATTGATTTTTATTTAGAATTATAGTATTTTTAACTTGGCAAGTTAAAAATACTATAATAAGTCTGTTTCGTCTGTTCAGTCTGCCCGAATCAACACAAAATCGATTTTTAAGCAGATTTTCAACACGGATTTTATACACCGAATTTATATCAATTTCTCAATAATTTATGTATATCTTTTTGCAACGACTTTTGGACTTACGACAAATTTCAGAGCATCAAAAGCATTTCCGCACCGCTTGTCACGCGCCTTTTGGGGTTTCTTTATATGTGGGAGTAAAAAGATGCATTTTCTGACACCGTTTTCGGATATATTTTCGTTAAAAATTTCGATAAAAATCCGCCGTTTTATATTGCTTTTCTTTTGCATATGTGTTACAATGTTGTCAGTAATATATGTGGGGTGAGTATCTATATGGAAAACGCGCTTTCAAAAGATGTTTTATTAAACGCGGACATTGTAGGTTACGCCAGAATATCGGTTGACATCGAAAAAGAGGAAGACAAAAACGTATCCATAGAAAATCAGATTGATTTTATTGAGGATTACGCAAAATCGCATTTTCCGAACTGCCGGCTGAAAATATACAAGGACAGAGACAGATCCGGCTACTCTTTTGAGCAAAGAGAGGATTATCAGAAGATGCGCAAAAGGCTCATAAACGGTGAAGCCAAAATTCTGCTTGTAAAGGATTTTTCAAGGTTTGCGAGAAGAAACAGCCTTGGGCTTTACGAGTTGGAGCTTCTGCGCGATGCCGGGGTGCGGATAATCTCTATCACGGATGCAATAGACTTCCCCACGCACGACGACTGGCTGCAAATACAGCTTCGCTTTTTGTTAAACGAACAGCCCGTAACGGACACCAGCAAAAAGGTGCGGGCGGTTATAGGAAAATCACAGTCCAAAGGAGAATGGCTGTGTGCGGTACCCTACGGGTATGTTGTAACCAACTATAAAAATCTGAAATTTGAAATTGTACCCGACGAGGCAGACATAATAAAAGAAATTTTTAAATTATATAACAGCGGCTGGGGTTACAAAAAAATTGCAAACTACCTTACGGACAAAAACATACCCACCCCGCGAATGAAAGAAAAGGAACGCGCGGAAAACGATGACAGGCAGTATAACAGAAAAGTAAGAAAAGAATGGTCTATCGTAACGGTATCAACTATACTTGCAAATGATTTTTACATCGGCACTCTGCGGCAGCACAAATATCACCGCACAAAAATAAACGGTTCGGACGCAAAGCTTTCGCATAATGAAAACATTGTTTTCGAAAAGCACCACGAACCGATTGTTGATGACAGAACATTTTTATACACCCGCGAGCAGCTGTCCAAACGAACAGCCGCACACTACCGCGGCATAAAAAAATACGAAACCCCGTATACGGGATATTTGTTCTGCGGAGATTGCGGCGCGCCGATGTTCAGCCGCAGCCGTCCCGAGCTTGACCCGTCGTATATATGCGGCACATACCACAAAAGAGGGCTTAAGGGTTGTTCCTCTCATCACATAAGGGTAGATTTTCTCGACGGCGTACTTAAAGATTATGTGCGTATGGTTAAGATAAATTCCGCAGATATGCTTGAAAAG
>CAKSGG010000408.1 GCA_934454215.1 uncultured Clostridia bacterium | reverse complement strand
CAGATAGATATGGAATTGAAAGACGGTATACAGATTTGGACAAAATGCTTGCAGAGCTTCCAGAACTTGATGCGGCAAGCGTTTGCGTTTGGAACTGCAATCACGCAGAGTGTGCTATAAAGGCATTAAATGCGGGACTAAATGTTATTTGTGAAAAACCGATGGCATATGACGCAGACTTGGCACAAAAGATGAAGGATGCCGCGGACAAAAGCGGAAAGCTTTTGATGATAGGTTTTTGCATGAGATTTTCAAGTGAAGCAAAAATTGCCCGCGATTTTATAGAGAATGGTGATCTTGGTGATATTTATTTCACAAAAGCACAATATGTTCGCAGACATGGCAATCCCGGCGGTTGGTTTTGCGATAAGGAACGTAGCGGAGGCGGACCGATTATTGATTTGGGAGTACATGTTCTTGATTTTGCGAGATATTTAATGGGAAATCCGAAACCGGTCAGCGTGTATGCAGTGGCATTTGATAAACTCGGAAATCGCGGAAACCTTAAGAACAATGTGAAATGGATTGCGTCGGATCACGTTGATGGAGAAAAGTGCGATGTAGAAGACTTTGCAGCAGCATTTATTCGTTACGACAATGGCGCAGTAACTAACCTTGAAACGTCATATGATTTTAATGGACAAGATTGTTATAAAAATCAACTTTTTGGTACAAAGGCTGGTATTGATGTTGCCGCAGATGGTGGTGTAAAGCTGTTTGGAACATATAATGATTATCTTGCTGATATTGATATAGATACAAAAAATTATAAATTTGCATCACAGGAGTTTGACGGCGAAATTGCTCATTTTGTTGATTGTATAGTGAATGGCACAAAATGTATTGCGCCCGCCGAGGATGGAATTATGATAATGAAGATACTGGATGCGATTTATGAGTCTGCAAGAGTCGGACACGAGGTTAGTATTGATTAAATAATAATATATTATCGTTATCGGCTGCATTGAATTTAATGCAGCCGATGTTTTATAGGGGGTGCGAAACGTATATTCTTTATTTCACATCGTATAGGGCGTACCAAGTCGAGAAAGACTACGCATAAACGCAGCAGTGATTCCTCAGACGATTGCGGGGCAGGATTAATCCCATATCACACAGCCAAAACCTTCACAGTTTTTGTGAAATGTTTTGACTGTTTTTTTTATTACACAAAAACTGCGAAATTTGTTGTCGTTCGCCGCCGTATCCATTTGAGTTTTGTCAAAAAAATTCAAATGGAGGGGTAAACTGAAATGAACAGTGTTTTAATAAAAGAACACTATTTCAATCAAATTTTTTTGGCTTGTTTGATTGAGATAAAAGTTATAAAAATTTTTTTAAGAAATTTTTTGAATATGAAAGTTCCTGACAGGTTCGTCCTGTATCATAGTTATCAAGGAAGAAGGTGTGGGCTATGAAGGACAACCTGACAACCTATGAGCGAAGGGAAAATATAAGAAACTATTTGATTAAAAAGAGATTTTCTACTGCACAGGAATTGTCATATATGTTCGGAGTAACTCAGAGAACGATATTCAGAGATATTGTATTTCTGAGTAGTCGGTTGCCTATAACAACCAAAGTCGGTGGCGGCGGAGGTATCTTTCTGAATCAGGATTTTGAAAACCCTAAACAATATCTTAGTTCGGAAGAAGAAAATTTGTTAATCATGTTATCGGAAAATCTTACTAAAAAAGACAAACTGATAATACATAACATTTTGAATAAATTTTCCGTACACAAGGGTTAATAAAATCCGACTTGTTCTTTGACAACCGAATAGATTATTGTCTGCACACTGCCTATGGCGGCGTAAGCCAAAGCGACATATCAGAACACGCTTGCGATCAATGTTTGTGATAGTAACCTCTTATGGTGAGAGGAATTGCAATGATTCCATAGGCTATATAATGATACTTCTGCTAAGTCCTAACTCACATCTGGATAGCAGCCCGGCAAAGCGACCGGGGAAACGCCCGCCGTATTTGCGAAAGAATACGGAGTGGATTTCATGATACCTGTGTAACCGACAGGTTGCAGAGAATGAGAGAAAATTGACAGATGATTTGCAAAACACGCGCGGCGGTCTGTCCCCCTAAATGACAGGCTGCCGCATATTGTTATATAACTAAAAGCAAGACATCTCCGCCACAGTATGCGGCGAATTTTTCTTGCTTTTTTCGGTAGCAGTAAGCTACCGAAACGTTGAATGACGGGACTTTCCGCCCCTTATTGAAAGCCGAAGGAGATAAAAACAAATGATTGATTTATGTGTATGCGACGCCGAAAACAAATTATATGAAAAC
>CAKSGG010000407.1 GCA_934454215.1 uncultured Clostridia bacterium | reverse complement strand
GCCTCAATATTTTCTTTCGGCGTCATTTCATAAATCTCTTTGCCCTCTTTCTGCAAAAGCTCATCAAGCGGCATAAACACGCCGTTTCTTACGTTTGTGTAAAAATCCGTTGCCGTAGACTGGAAACACACGTCAAATTCTTCATTTGACGCAAACAGCATCTTCATTTTTTCATTGTATTCGTTAGGAGGAATTGTTATCCAATTAACTCTCGCACCGATTTTTTCCTCTACGTATTTGTTGACCTCCTCCAACACTTTCGGGTCGTCGTTTTGGATATTGTTATACGCATAATATTTTATTTCGTATATCTCCGACTCCTTCTTTTCTCCGCAGCCACTCATTACTCCCATTACCATTGCCGCTGCCAACGCTGTTGAAATTATTCTTTTCATTCTTTTTTCTCCTCTCAGATTTGTTTTTTATATATTCGGCTTTATCAGCCTTTCACCGCTCCCACCGTGATTCCGCTTATGAAGAATCTCTGGAAGAACGGATATGAAACTACCATAGGCAATGCTACCATTATTGTCAATGCCATTCTAAAGCTTTCCGACGGTACTGTCTGACGTATCTTGTCCAAATCACTTCCCGACATATTCTGCTCCGCACTCGCAAGAAAATCTATATTGTTTTCTATTCGCTTTAATACAAGCTGTATCGGCGATAAATTCGTATTTTTTATTATATACAACATTCCCGTATTCCAGTTGTTCCAATACCCCACCGCCATAAACAGCGCTATTGTCGCAAGCATAGGCACCGACATAGGCAGTGCAAACTGAAAAAATCTTCTCGTTTCGCTTGCACCGTCGACCGCTGCCGATTCAAGTATTTCATTCGGTATTGAATTTTTCATGTATGTACGCATAAGAATTATATTATATGCGCTTACACAGCCTGTCAGAATCAATATCCATATCGTATCTCTCAAATGATATACCGTTGTATTTATTATGTAGCTTGATACCATGCCTCCGTTAAACAGCATCGTAAAATATGAGAAAAACGAAAACTGATTTTTCCACGGGAAATTCGGTCTTGTTACCGCATATGCAAACAGCGACATAATCAGCAAGCCTATTATTATACCCGTTATCATTACAACAAGCGTAACGCCGTATGCGCGCCATATCTGCGAACCGTTTTCAAATATGTACTGATACGCCTGTGTGCTGAATTTCAGCGGAATGAATTTATACCCGTAAAAGCCCAATGTTTCCTCATCGGTAAATGATATTGACAAGCACAGCAGCAGCGGTATTATACACGAAAGCGCCAGTCCCGTTGTTGCTATATATGCGATTGCCTTTATTAATACCGGCATATCGTCCGTAAGCTCTTTATATTTCTTTTTCACTGTAATCTGCCCCCTTTCCTTAAAACATCGAATCCTCAGGCGATACTCTGCGTACCACCGCATTCGTTATAACCACAAGTATAAATCCCACAACCGACTGGAATACAGACGTCGCAGACGTCATTCCCATATTTGAACTTTTCAGCAAGCCGTTATATACGTATGTGTCAACCGTACTCGTTACGGAATACAGCGCACCCGAATTTCTCGGTATGATATAAAACAAATCTATGCCCGAGCTCATTATTCCGCCGATTGACATTATCAATAATACAATTATGGTCGGCTTTAGCAGCGGCAGTGTAATATGACGTATTCTCTGCCACCATGTCGCACCGTCAACGCACGCCGCTTCAAAGTAATCACTGTTAAAACCTTTTATCGTTGAAAAATAAATTACACTGCTCCAGCCTACCGTCATCCACATCTTGACGAATGTCAGAATATACGGCCAGTATTTCGGTTCGGAATACCAGTTCACCTGTTCCTTGCCCATTGATGTCAAAAACTGATTAATCAAACCCTTATCCGTATTTATAAACGAATTTACAAAATAGCCTATAACCACTATCGACAAAAAATGCGGCAGTATCGAAAGCGTCTGATTAAGCTTTATCAGCCTGCTTTTTCCCAATGCGTCATAAAGCACGGCAAGCGCAACCGCCAAAGCTATTCCGAGCAGTATGAATACAATGTTATATCCTATTGTATTTCTCAATATAACATACAAATCTCCCGACTTAAACAAAAACTCAAAATTCTTTAAGCCTACCCATTTACTGCCGAATATTCCGTTTCGGTAGTTGTAATCCTTGAATGCGATTATAATACCGAACATGGGTATATAGCTGAACATTATAATATAAATCACCGCAGGCAAAGTCATTGCCAGCAACACTTTGTTGTTTTTTACGTCTTTTAAAAATCGTTTCATTATCTTACTCCTCCATA
>CAKSGG010000406.1 GCA_934454215.1 uncultured Clostridia bacterium | reverse complement strand
TTTATCTATAAAATCTGATAACTTTTGCTGCATCTTTTTATTAAAGTCACGCTTGCCAACAGGAAGATTAAACTCACCATTGCTATTAAATCTAATCTGGTTATTGAAAGCATAAACTATAATTACATACAACATTACATAATAGTAATAATCGTAGTTGCCTTTTTTCTTTTTTTCATTAAAATCAGCTCGCAACCTCAAGAAACTCTCTTTATTATAGCCTCCTAATCCTTTGCTGCTATCACATTTATAGTAATCATATCCTTTGTCACTCACGAGAGATAAGCCGTATGTGTTGATTATTTCAAATATCCACTCAAAAACAGATTGTTTATCTAAATTTTTAAAAGTGTTATACAGATACAACAGATTTTCATCCAAATCATTATATATAACGCTTTCGCAGTCTATATTTATTCCAACATTACAACCACCACAGAATAAATCAACAAAAGTATTTATATTTTGGGGAAATAAAGGCAGTATTTGTGGCAACAATTTGAATTTACCGCCTGTATAATTCAATGGTGATTGTATCATTATTTTTGCTCCTTAATTCGTCACTGTACATAAGAAAAGGCGCTCTTCATTTTCTGATATATCTGATTTACCTGTTGTGAATGGCTTATAGCTTTCAGAAAACACCTTTACTGTACCTTTATTTTCTAAAATACGCATAATATCTTCATCAGATATTTTGGCATTAGAACGATCATTACCTTTTTCAGCCATATTGTTGTATGAAAGCAATATATATTTAGAGGTAATATTTCTCACAAGGTTTTCAAACGCTTCTGCTGCGCTCTTGGTACAGTACTTACTCTTCAATTTTGTTCTGTCCATTTTTCTTGCAACACCGAAAACCTCCGGCTTTTCCCACCGAGCAACATTTTCAAGCAAATGGTATGCATCGCAATACTGTCTTGAATTATACGGGGGATCTATATAAATCAAATCTGCGTTAATACTTCCAATCAAATCGTTTGCATCCTCATTATAACACCTGTTATTTGGATTATTGTGCATTTCTGCTAACGGTACTAATAATTCCAAAGGTTTATCAAATTCCGCACCTTTCCTATATGCATCATAATGTCCGCAGGTTTTTGCAATTTTGTCCATTGCATATAGCAAAGATGTAATCAAGATTGCCCTTTCTCTGTCATTAATATTTTTCTTTTTATAGTTCTTTTCGATATCTTCTCTTATATATCCAATTTTAGCACAATCATCACGACTAAAATAAGTGTCCGCAAAATTATCAGTCATATAATTGTCCTTTAACTTTGACAATGAGTTATAATGCACAACATAATCTATGATTGTCTGCTGATTATATGTTTCACTACCAAACCAAGCATAATTACATATATAATTGCTATACATCAAGTCATTTGTTATGATAATTTTATCCGTAAATGCAGATGATACTGCTCCGGTACCGGCAAAAATATCAGCAATAGATTGTATATCTGAACATTCCTTATCCACAACTTTCGTTATAAACGGTAACAACTTATATTTGTTCCCTAAATATCGCCTGTTATTTATAAGAGAAGTTTTATAGTTTTCTTTTTTTATAGCAACACTCATTTGTCGGCACCTCCTTTTTTAGATATTCAGAAATAGCTCTGCAAGACTTATATCTAACCCATCAGCAATTTTTTCAAGGTTGACAATAGATATATTTCTTTTTCCCAGCTCAACGCTGGCAAAATATGTCCTGTCCATTCCGATTTTTGCTGCAAATTTCTCTTGGCTCAAGCCTGTTTCTTTTCTCAATTCCCGTATTCGATTGCCGATTTTTTCAGTAATCATTTCATACCCTCACAATATTATCGCTGATTATAACTATACATTATAAATTTTATCATAAAACCGCAAATAAGTCAACCGATTTTAAGCAACATTTATATTTTCTACTATAAATACAAATGCCCCAATTGCTTTTTGTGCAATTAGGGCAAAATGTCCTTTTTTGTAATCATCTTTGGTACTTATATACCTTTCGATTATTATGTTCCACTGCTTCCTGTTTCAACAGTTCCGCCGTCTTTTGATGCTCCCGTATTGTTTCAATATCTTGAAAAATATTGTTGCACATACGCATATTTTTTCGCAGTGTTCGCAATTCTGCATTAATTGTTTTGATTTCAGCCGTTGAATCGGTTTTATTATATAGCCTGCTTCTTTGAAAAGTTAGTTCCGAAATTTTACCTTCTGCATTTTCCTTAAATATTTTTAGCTGTTCTGTCGTTTCAATATCGTTATCAATCAAGAAATGAAACTGTTTTTGATAACGCTCAAATTTTAAC
>CAKSGG010000405.1 GCA_934454215.1 uncultured Clostridia bacterium | reverse complement strand
TCCGACTTCAATATTCCGATTGATTCCGTGCCGGAACTGAATACAAGCATCACGCAGATATATATTGACAAGTGTATATCTGATATACTGTCCGATATTCTCGATAAATGCGGCGGCAGTTATAACTTTGACATGACTCCGAACGGCATTCGGATATATAAATACGGTGCGATATATGCTTATCCGGAATTCAGAATCACACCGAATACACATCTTATATATTCTCCAAAATTAAAAGGTAATGTATCACATACGCTTTCGATTGAGGATATGAAAAACAGCGTAAAGGTTATATCGGAATCCGACAAGGTTTATACTGTCAAAGCTGTGGCAAAAGATACGGACAGCATTTATAAATACGGGGTATTGCAGGAGGTTTTGAAAATTGATGAAAAAGATGGCGATGCCAATGCCTGCGCAAAGAACAAGCTGTCGGAAATGAATAAGGTCAAGGAAAGTTTTTCAATAGAAATTATTGAGGCGGTAAACAGCTACACTCGTGCGGGAGCATTGATTACAGTTGATAATGTGAATTACCTTATAGAAAGTGCTGACCACAGCATCAAAAACGGAGTTCATTATGTGAAATTGGGACTTAGAAAATTCGGATGATATGTCAATGGACAAATGGATGACTTTGTGGTATAATCAATTGAAAACCAAATTGGATTTTTGAAGAAACTAATAAAGAGGGATGAATATGAAGGCACCGGATATTTTAATTTCTACCATTTACCCTGAGAAAAACAAGAAAATAGATGCGTTTGATAAACATTCAAAATATATAGTGAAGGTCTCAGCTCCTACAGATTTATCGGAAAAACTTTTTGAATACGGAGAGTATTTTTTTGAAGCAGCACATAAAATAACAGAGTTTATACTGAATACAGAGCATCCAGATATAGGGAAACTCGATACCTACTTTTTTTCTATTGCATTTTTATACAGACACTGTATTGAACTTGTACTAAAAGCAATTGGTTTTCAATATATCCAAGATAAAGATGAAAGAAAAAAGTTTATTAAAGATACTCGCCATAATCTGTCTGTGATTTTATCATTAGTTATGGAAAATGCTTCTTTATTAAGACCGGACGAAGAAATGGAATGGATAATAACGTATTTTGCCGATTTGTCACAAAAAGATAGAGAATCAGATTCGTTTCGTTATCCGTTTCACATTGTATGGGAGTCGGGTGATTGGGAAACCTGCGGTAAATTTGCAATCAAAATAATTTTTGATGAACAAACTCATATTGATTTAGTGAAGTTTGCAAACAAATTTGAAGCTGCATATGAAATTATTAGAAAATGGTACAAGAAAGATATTGAAAGTGCTGTTGAATGGAAAGAGGTATCGCCTACGTTCATAGAAACCGGAGGATATTATAATGCACAATCAGTTGTAGGCTATGAGTATTGTAGGGATGAGTTTTATCCATATACTAAAGCTTATTTAGAAACAGCAAATTATTTGAAATGGTATATGAAAAATGAAACAGATTTAGGAAATTCTGATTATAATGAACGCCTATTTCTTCCGATGTGTTATTTGTACAGAAATTGTGTTGAGCTAAGTTTAAAAACTTTATGGTTCGAGGAAATCGGAGAAGATTTCCAAATGAAGTGTAAATATATGTTGGATAATAAGCATAGTATTGCAGGAATGTGGAAAAAGATTAAGCCGTATGTTTTGAAATATGGCAGTGGAACAAATGATGCTGAATATATAGAAGTTATAGAAGATTATTGTATGCAAGTACATACATTTGATAGTGATTCAAATAAATTTAGGTATCCAATGTCAAACAGTATGCAAGAATATTTTTCTCATAATAAGAGATTTGACTTTATGGAGATTGGAGATTTCTTTGAAGCTTTGAATAATATTCTTGATGGTATTGATAGTGAACTAAATTACTTCAATGAAGTAAAAGCAGAAATGGAATCGGAATATTATTCAGAAATGATGTCGAATATAGATTGCTATTGATTACATAGCAATAAAGAGAGTCACCCAAAATATTGTATTCATTTGAATGGAACGGGAAATGTTTGAGATGTAGTATAAAACATGAATTTTTAAGTTAAAGATACTCGGTTTTTTTCTGGTTTGCAAACCGAACACATTAAGACGAGCATTCGTGTTCGTCTTTTTCTATACTCATTTTTAGGAGGTGGCTGCATTGAACGGCATAACAGAGCTTGCAAAGCTCTTAAAGGAACGGGAAAACAGTGACGGTTACTCGCCGATGTTCGGAACGGTTATTGAACTGCCGAACACGAAAATACGCATAAGCGACAAGGTTATTCTGACCG
>CAKSGG010000404.1 GCA_934454215.1 uncultured Clostridia bacterium | reverse complement strand
TGTCTCCGTATATGAAGGATTCTTCGCTTATGGTATCTGCTCGGTGTTTATCGGAGTTGGGCGGGTATGATATAGAATGGAATCAGGAACAGAATACGTTGTATTTAACAAAAAAAGAGGTTGAAGAATAATATGAGTGCAGAGTTGAAAATAAATGGGTTAAACAGAGTAAGCAGGAGTAAAGTGTTAAAAAAGAGGATTATAAAATACAGAGAAATGTATTTAATATTTTTGATTCCTTTTGTATACTTGATAATTTTCAAATATGTTCCGATATTTGGAAACATAATGGCGTTCAGAAAATATTCAGCAAGCGCACCTTTTCTGGGAACAAAGTGGATGGGGCTTACATATTTTAAAATTTTATTTTCTGATGTCAACTTTTATCAAAGAATTTTGAACACGCTTGTGCTCAGCGTTGAAACTTTGGTAATAGGATTTCCTGTACCGATAATATTTGCTCTTTTGATTAATGAATTAAAAAGCAGGAATTTCAAGAGATTTGTTCAGACGGTTTCGTATTTACCGCACTTTATATCAATAGTAGTGGTTGTTGGTTTTATAAATCAATTACTTTCACCGAATACGGGTGTTATAAATATGATAAGGACACAATTTGGTTTGGAAGTTATAAATTACATATCCGAACCGGAGTGGTTCAGACCGATATACATACTATCAAGTATATGGCAGGATATGGGCTGGAATGCAATAATTTACATTGCTGCGCTTTCGAGCGTTGACGCGGAATTATATGAAGCGGCAATGATAGATGGTGCGAACAGATGGAACCAGGTGTTGAATGTAACAATTCCGGGCATTATGCCGACGATAATAATTACCTTTATAATGTCGGTCGGAAATATGCTGGCTATCGGACATGAAAAGGTGCTGTTGCTAATGAATAGTCTTAACAAAGATACAGCAGATGTTATAAGTACTTATGTGTACAGATTGGGTATAGTTGACGGTAATTACAGCTACTCAACGGCAGTCGGTTTGTTCAATGCAATCATCGGTCTGATACTCGTTTCTGTTACTAATTATATCTGTTCAAAAGTTTCGGAAACATCACTTTGGTAGAAAGGAGAGGGCAATGAAAATGAAAAGAAGTTTTGGAGGTAAACTGTTTGCGTGTTTTAACTTAATACTAATGATTCTGATAGTTTTTGTGACGCTTTATCCTTTCATCCATGTTGTTGCACTTTCTTTAAGTGCTGAGAAGTACATATTTGCAGGACAGGTTAACTTATTTCCGAAAGGATTGACCGGCTATGCTTATGAAATGATATTCAAGCATCCGAATTTTTTGACATCATACGGTAATACAATCTGGTATACTTTTCTTTTTATAATTGTATCACTTGTTTTGACGGCTATGACAGCGTATCCATTAACAAAAGATGAGATGCCCGGCTGTAAGTTTTTGAAAAAAATGGTTATGTTTACAATGATATTCAGCGGAGGAATGATTCCAAACTTTTTGTTGATTAAAATGCTTGGTCTTTATGACAGCGTATGGTCTATTACCTTGCCGGGTGCGGTGAATGCGTGGTATGTTATGATAATTATGACATATTTTAAGTCAATTCCCGTTGCACTTGAAGAGGCTGCGACTCTTGATGGTCTTTCAATGACAGGTGTATTTATACGCATAATACTTCCGTTGTCTACACCTATAATAGCTACATTGGTATTGTTCTTTGCTGTTGCACAGTGGAATAACTGGTTTGCACCGCTTATTTACTTCAAATCAAATGAAAAATACCCTGTTATACTTGTTGTGAGAAATTTGTTATTTAACGCTCAGCAAGTAATGCAGGACAGCAAACAGGCTGAAGAAGCACTTAAAAATCAGGAAAAAAATATAGGCGAAGGAATAAAGTATGCTTCTATAGTCTTTACAACATTACCGTTTGTTTTAATTTATCCGTTTGTACAAAAATATTTTGTACAAGGAATGATGATTGGCTCAGTTAAAGGATAAAAATATAAAATTAATTAATGGAAAGGAAGAAAATTATGAAAGCAAAAAAAATTATTGCGATGACAATGGCGGCAACACTTGCAGTTATATCTGCAGGTTGCGGTGAAAAGGAGACTAACGAAAAAACAAAGATCAGCATATTGTTTTCCGAAGGTGCTAAAACCAGTTATAACGATAATTGGTTAATGGTTGAGGAAATCGAGAAAAGACAGGATGTAGAGTTGGAAGTTCAGGCGGTTCCCGCGAGTGATTATGCTACTAAACGTTCGATAATTCTGGCTTCTGATGATATTCCTGATATATTGGCAAATACATGGGCAAATCAGGTAAGTCAGTATGCGGT
>CAKSGG010000403.1 GCA_934454215.1 uncultured Clostridia bacterium | reverse complement strand
GTCTTATATAGCTCAACTGATCTTTCAACTCGCACACTTTTCCGCAAAATCGACAGACTACAATTTCATTACAGCCCTTTACAGAGTCTATCAGCTGCACCTTGTCCAAATATAATGTGGAATTTTCACATGTGTGCCAATTTGCAAGTTCCGAAAGATAGTTATTAAAATTGTTTTCATTATAAAAGTTCAAATTAACCATAGAAATCACATTCCTTCTTACACTTCATGCAACACATCATCAAATACTTTCCCTATATTGTCATGGAATACTAAATCCGCTTTGCTATCCATACTTGTATCATGGTGATTGATTATCACAATGTACTTGCCCGCAAAATATTTCAGATATAAGGCTGCCGGATAAACAACAAGGGAGGTTCCACCAATTATCAGCATATCTGCCTCTGATATTACACCCAGAGCCTTTGCTTCAATATCTGCATTTAACCTTTCGCCGTATAGTGTAACATCCGGTCTGACAAGTTCACCGCATTTATTGCAATATGGAACAACACCATCGCATAGTTGCACATAATCTGCCGAAAATCTCTTTTTGCATTTTACGCAGTAATACTCGTCTGTGCTTCCGTGTATCTCCAAAACATTTTTACTTCCCGCTTTTTGATGAAGACCATCGACATTTTGAGTTATAACTGCTTTTATCTTACCTGCACTCTCAAATTTAGCTATTGCTATATGGGCGGCGTTCGGAACGGCATCACAATTCAAAAAATATTTTCTGTAAAAGTCATAGAATATTTCCGGCTTGTCTAAGAAAAAATCATGACTAAGAATTGTTTCTGGGGATATACCATACTCTTTTACCGTTGAGTAAATTCCATCCTTGCTCCTGTAATCTCTTATTCCGCTTTCTGTTGAAACACCTGCACCACCGAAGAACACAATGTTTTTTGACGCATTAATCATTTTCTTAAACTCTGTAATCATAGATTTGTATTCCATAACTTCTCTATCCTCCGCCGTTAAAAATCCTATTTGTGTCAAGCTGTATAATTTTTACGAATAGAAATAAGAATTTCTTTTTCAACTTCACGCCCGGACTTCATATGCTCATCGCATTCATTATCAAGCAACTATTCATATAATTCCAGTCGCCCGGATAATTCATATGCTTTCCTTATTTCTGTTACATTGGATTTAATTGCTTTCACTTTCTCAAGCGTTCTCCATATATTTTCATCGCCATTATCAAACACTGTATTTGGTTTTAAAAAGCTTCTGCAATAATATGCATACCATCTTCCTGAACATCATAATAACACTCATCTCTATATCCCAAAATAATTATTTCAATAACCTTTCTTATATAGTCATAATTTTGCGGCAGTGTTACATTTATTTTTTTCTTAGGATACAGATCAAAGAGTTGTGTTATCGCAAGATACATTTCTGCATAATAAGGTGTTACTGACTCGGAAATATAGCACTCCTTAACATATAACTCATCATTCGTTACATATGCTAAAATATAGCCCACTACAACATCATCGTAGTAAATAATATACTTATCTACATTATGATTGCATATATCATCTTTGTAGCTATTGGCAGGATCTTTGTCATAATCAAGATACTCTGCATTTTTGAACAATATATGTTGCTCGTGCCGCATATTCATGAATTCGTCAGAAATTTTTTCGACTTTTTTATAGAAAGCTTATTGAGCGAAATGTTATCATGAATTATTTCACAAAAACCAAGTTCTTTGTTATAACGAGGGTGTTTTATTGTCCATAACTGTATTGTTAATGTTATCAGTCCGCAGGTTATTCCGGTCAAAGTTGGATAGGCGAAATCATAGTGCTTGGTAAACATTTCTGAGCTAATATGCCATATAAGTGTGAATTCTATTACAAAACTCACTAATGCCATTATGCAAGAGGAAATCCATGCAATCCTTCTACATTGATCAACTTTATGTGTGCAATTAAAAAATACATTAATTGCAGATCCGATAAACGCAGATAAACCCAACATCATTACAAGCCATATTATACTGTCATAGCCATAGGCAATCATGAAACATCCAATAGAAATCGTAAAAATAAAAGCAATAGTCAATATGATTTTATTAATTCTTTTCAGCGTCTTATCTGTCATTTTTGTCCTCCGTTTCGACTCGTCACACTCTTAATAAATCAGCAGTAAACTCAACTTCAGGCTTATCATTTTCGGTTAAAACAAGATATTGGGAAGCTACATTTTCTATAACAGAAAAAATAACATCTTTATATATGTTTTCAACTACAATTCTAAATTTTGCACCTTTCTTATCCTCAAAAAAATGCTGCAAAACCACTCTTCCGAAC
>CAKSGG010000402.1 GCA_934454215.1 uncultured Clostridia bacterium | reverse complement strand
TGGGCACTACCTTATCCGTAACAGTCATGGTTGTACCTATCGTGCAACCTTTACCGGTATGAACATCAGGCATAATTCTGATTCTGCTATCTGCGGAAAAAGGCTGATCACAAAATGCTATGATTTGCCCATAAGCAGAGTCCTCCAAATCGTCCGTATAGACATTGGCTCGACCATATTTTCCTTGTATTTCAATCATAATTTCTATCCCCCGTCATTTGTCATTTCACATATATTTCTTCCATGGTGTCAAGGCATATGCAGCCCAACGGATTTCCGAAAACCGCACCGCAGTCTATCGCAATATGATTATTTCCTTTCCAAATTCGTCCGATGTATTCAGGATCAATAAACCCTGTTGGTGTATGTCCCGTAATAATTATTTTGTCTTCAAAGTAGGTTTCTTCATATTCCGCTTCACCCATTATGAAATCAAATAGGCTACAATCCTCTGTTTGACACATCTTTTCCTTTGCAGGAACCGTATGTGCAACAAAAAATTTTTGATTTCCAACCGATAGCTCTTTAAACAAAGGAAGTGAATTTAGATAGCTAAGCGCTATACATTGCTTTTCTTTACTCAAATTCGTGAAGTCTTCATATGTTGTATTTCCACCGTCAGCAAGCCATGCCCGAAACGCTTCTATAAGTCCGTCCGCCAAATATCCGTCATTGGGAATGACAAAACTTCTCAAGAACATCAGTGCACAGTGATCATGATTTCCTCTATATGCAAAAACATTTTTTCTCGTGGCAAGATCAAGCAAAATTTTCATTCCTCCGTCACCACGGTCAACAATATCGCCAAGTATGAACAAAGAATCCTTCTCAGTCAGGTTTAAGCGTTCAAGAAGCTTTATATATTTTTCATAACACCCGTGCAAATCCGATACTGCATAAATCATACTCATCATCTCCACATTAAGCTTTGTTCATTTATTATGATACAGCAGCGTATGTACCAAAAACGGAACCTTCGCTTATATACAATGATATTAAATTAAAGAGCATGCTTGCCGAAATATTAAAAACACTCCAACACATTGAAATTAAAGTGCTTTTATGATATGCTTTATTAAGGAGATTGCCTTTATGTTGTACTTATCTAAATCAAAATACTGCGGCCTGTGGCAATGCCCAAAAATTGCCTGGCTTAAGAAATATAAACCCGAAGAATTAGAATTTGACCGCAGTGTCCTTGCCCGCATGGATGCCGGTAACGAAGTAGGCGATTTGGCCATGGGACTTTTTGGGGAATACGTTGAAGTAACGACCTATAACAACAAAAAGCTTGATCTCTCCAAGATGATTGAAAATGCGAAATCCGAAATGGAAAAAGGTACGTCTGTAATCTGCGAGGCTTCTTTTGACTATAACGGACTATATTGCGCCGTTGATATTCTCAAAAAAGAAGATAACGGTTGGTCCATTTATGAAGTTAAAAGCTCTACCAAGCATGAAGATACTCAAGACGACAAGCCTGTATATATTGCAGATGTGGCATATCAAAAATATGTACTGGAGAATTGCGGTGTAAAGCTTTGCGGAACATATCTTGTCTGTATAAACGGCGATTACGTATTTGACGGAGTCCTTGACATTGATCGGCTTTTCACAATTTCCGATATAGCTGATGCTGTTGCGATCGAAGAAAAGAATATCTCTGCGAATCTCTCCATTGCCGAGAGGCTTCTCAATTCTCCCACTGAACCGAACATAGATTTATCAACAAATTGTAACTATCCATATCTTTGCGGCTTCTGGAAATACTGCACAAAGAATATTCCCAAGCAGTCCGTATTCGATCTCTATCGTATGAGATTCAGCAAAAAGATCGAACTGTATAGGCAGGGGATTATCACATACCAAGAATTATTGAACAGCGATGAAATCACCAACGACAGGCAGTTTCGTCAAATTGAGTTTGCCCTTCAGAACAAGGGAACATATGTGGATAAAGAGAATATCAAGGATTTTCTTTCAAGTCTATCATACCCCCTTTATTTTCTCGATTTTGAAACCATGCAGCCGGTTATACCGAAATATGTCGGAACAAAACCCTATGCTCAAATTCCTTTCCAATATTCGCTTCACTATATTGAAAACGAAGGTGGCGAGTTAAAGCACAAGGAATTTCTTGCGGAGTCCGGAGCCGATCCGAGAAGAGCGTTGGCAGAACAGCTTTGCTTCGACATTCCCATGCACGTGTGCGTTGTCGCTTACAACAAAGCTTTTGAATGCACCAGAATAAAGGAATTGGCGGAAATATTTCCCGATTTAGCAGAGCACTTACTCAATATCAAAGACAATATTGTTGATCTTCTTGTTCCGTTTCAATC
>CAKSGG010000401.1 GCA_934454215.1 uncultured Clostridia bacterium | reverse complement strand
AAAAACTACACAATGGTTGACAGTTCTATTCAAGACTCCAACATTCTTAACGGCAAGTCAGGCGCAACCTTCGGCAGCGGCGGAAGCGGACTTGGAAAGTGGATGCAGACAAT
Source organism: uncultured Clostridia bacterium (assembly GCA_934454215.1). Lineage (GTDB taxonomy): Bacteria > Bacillota > Clostridia > UBA1381 > UBA1381 > Ornithomonoglobus_A. The sequence continues at coordinate 2,238 of CAKSGG010000401.1, read as the reverse complement.
GAATGGCAAAGACAGCAAGTACGATCTTATCGGTGTTTCATATCCCTATATCGGAGATGTTCCTGCACAGTATATTCCCGTACAGCCACCGTGGGGCGGCTCAGGTGCGGCAATCACAACAGCCTGCAAAAACATTCCCATTGCTATGAAGTTTCTTGACTATTCTTATACAGAGGCAGGACATATTCTCAATAATTTCGGTATTGAGGGCAAAAGTTTCAACTATGTTGATGGTCAGCCAATTTATACTGATTACATTATGAAGAACAGTGAAGGACTTACGGTAAGTCAGGCAATGGGACAGTATAACCGTGCAAACTACCTCGGACCGTTCGTTCAGGATGTACGTTATATTGAACAATATTATGAAACAGACCGTCAGAAGGAGGCTCTTACAGCTTGGTTCAGCGGTCCAAAGGAATCTACAAGCAAGGCGCTTCCCTCGACAACCTTTACCCCCGGCGAAAACACAGAATTTTCTGCTATAGTTAACGAAGCGACAAAATACTGCACAGAGACAACTGCGGCATTCATTTCAGGCGCAAAATCACTTGATGAATATGATAAGTTCATTAAAGATTTGAAAGACCTTAAGATTGACCGTGCCATCGAGATTTATCAGACCGCGCTTAACCGTTACAACAACAGAAAATAAATATAAAGATAAAGATAAAAAAACCTCCCGTAATCACAAAGACTTCGGGAGGTTTTTTGTTATTGTGTTTATTTCTTCTTATTTCTTCAAGCTGCTTCTGTATGCACTTGGTGTTATACCCTCATATTTTTTAAATATACGGTTAAATGTTCGTATATGCCCGTAGCCTACCTTCTGCGAAATTTCCATAATTGTAAGAGAGGTATTTTCCATCATTTCTTTCGCCTTATGCACTCTGTAGTTATTTATATAGTCTACCATCGTTGTTGTACAGTTCTTTTTAAACAGCTTTGAAAGATATGCAGGATAAACATCAAAATGATCTCCGATTGAATTTATATTCAGGTTAATATCTTGATAATTCTCCTCTATATAGCGGCATACGGCATCAAATTTTGCACTGTCATCAAGCTTATTTTTGGGAGCGCAGCTTTCGTTTGCAAGCTTAATAAGCTTTTGTTGCAGCTCGCCAAGCGTTGCCGATGACAGAAGCTCCTGCGCATTAAAGCTCTGCTTTCCCATCGTTTCGGGAACTTTTAATACTGCCGCCGAAAGATCAAACATCAGCATTTTAATATTTTCAAGAGAAAGCGTTTCATCCTTTTTTATACTCTCGAAAAGCTCGTTTATATAGGCTGCGGCATCCTCTTTCTCCCCCATTTGCAAAAGATTGATAAGCTTTTTTTCTTGTTCAAGGCTGAAATGGTGATCAGATACACTCGTTTTCTTAATTTCACCAAAAAACAGTGATTTTTCTATTGCCCTCATTCTTTTGTACTCCAGCGCATACATAGCCTCACTGTATGCACTGCTGAGCATATTTGCACCGCTGTGAACACCCGACACACAAACTGTAAGTTTAAGCGCAAAGTGCTTTTTTATCATAGAAAGCCCATAATTTATTATTCTTTCAAAGAACTCTATATCTGCCGCTATATGACTTGCTACACATACAATATTATTTTCCACATTCACCACATATCCCGAGCTTTTTGCCGTAGTAAATATTTCCTCAAAAATATTGCCTATGATAAAGCGTACCTCAAGCTGCTTTTGCTCCTCGCTGAGATTTTCCTCCGGCAAAAATGCCGCAAACTCTTCCGGATTAAACGCAAAAACAACAATGCTGCCCGGATGCACTTTAATATCATATTCCTTAAATGCTTCCTCCATCTCACCGTGCGGCAATGTCCCTTTAAGAATTTGCGCCAAAGCATTTGCGTGCAGACTTAATTTGTATTTTTCAGCAATAGTTTCTAAATTTTTGTTCTTTGTAAATGAATTTTCAAGTGAGGTTCTTATTTTTTTATACTCGTCTTCATAATCACTCAGTCCGCAAAGCTCCAAAAGCTCTTTAACGGGCTTGTAATCACGCCGCACGAAATACCACGCCAGCGCTACGCCTATCAGGATACAAAACAGTATAACGCCTACCGAAACAAGCCTCATTTTAAATATTTCACGGTATAACAGATTTTTATGTCCCACGGTTACAAGCGTCATACTGATTGTATCATACGTAACACGGTTTACCTGCACAATATTATTTTTCTTTTTCTCCCTTTTTAAAAGCTCTTCCATGC
>CAKSGG010000400.1 GCA_934454215.1 uncultured Clostridia bacterium | reverse complement strand
AGTATGTTCCACCGCTTTGATAGACTTTACAATGACATATCTGAAGAACTTTCGGCAGAAATTGAAGAAAAACAAAAACAACACAAATATTATTGCAATAAAATTTTTACTTTTGAAGAAATGAAATAATTTCCGGGCTGAACTTCGCCCGATTTTTATATATAACATATTTTTAAATTAAAACTATCGACACAAACGGTAACCCGTGTTATAATAACGGTAATCCATATAGGAGGTTGGAGATATGAGTATTTTTACAGACAGACTATCTTCATTATTGGAAAAGAATAATATGACGCAAAGAGAACTTGCGGAAAGAATCGGCGTTACAACCGCTACTTTATGCCGATATGTTTCAGGAGAAAGACAGCCTAAAAGTGATACGGTTGCAAATATCGCTATGCAAAGTTTTAAGCGAAATGGTGCAAGCCAATCGTGGTTTCCTAAATCTTGGACAGAAAAAGATATAAAAAGAGCCGGAGAACATGTTGCCGGTCTTAAAGGAAATCGCCGTGTGGCAGACGGGAAAACAATATATGGTGTTTACAAAGGCGTACGTGTTGGTGTAAAACGAACAAATGGAAAAATTGCTACCGTTTTTCCATATTCTGATCAAAGTTCTGTAACAAGGAGGAAGCGTAAATGATAAAATTTAATACATTAAAAGAGGTTGCTCAATTTCGTATTGTCGAAAGTGAAGACAATTATTGGATTGAGGATTATTGGAAATCTGCCATTGAAATGTTTACAAAAGATGTTAATGCCACAGTAACATTCCTGCAAAATGATTGTAATGATGAAGAATTGTATTTCCTTTCGGAAATTTTCGAGGAAATAGTTGCGCAAACACAAAACAAGGAAATCGTTTCTGTACTTCGCTCACGTCTTGCCAAAGTAACTTATGAAAATTATAATCAGCAAAACTTTAAATCGGAATATATGAGAAAATGGGTTAACTATAACGAGTATGTTAGAAGCAATAATTTGCAGACCAAATTTCAATATTAAATAAACAATATAAATATCAAACAATTTAATAGACAAGAAAAACATCGGCACACATAAAAAGTGCATATCGCTTTTATCGATATGCACTTTTCCATGCAAATGTGTTACGGTTCATTTTAGCCTCTGCCGCAAACGTTTGCCATTTAATGCTTAACTGAGGTTATTGAGCGTCGTCAAAAAGCGTTAACTGTTCTTCTCCCTTATCCTCGGGGCGGATAAAGCAGCCCTTGGCGGGGATATTCTTTGTTCTGTAGTATTTGGGTTCTTTGAAGTTTATTTCTTCAAGAGTTTTAACATCTGAAACAACGCTGCCCTTTTTGGGCGTCATAACACTGACGCCTTGCGAGCTTTTGGTTGTTTTTGCGGCAATCCGGCTTGTGTTAAACACGAGCGCCTTTCCTATACTGCTAAGAACCGCAAGCTCCTTGTCTTCGCTTAAGAATATAATTTTAACAAGCGGAGAGGCAAGCGAATATGCGTTTGTGAGTTTTTTTCGGTTTAGCTTGGTTTCATAGCCTTTTAATTCAATTTTGGCCATTTTTCCGTTTTCAAAGCAGAAAAGCAAACATCCCGAAAAATCCGTTGTTGCAACCATACCGACAACGCTTTCACCGCTGTTCATAGCCAAGAGATTTGGCAGATATTCGCCGAGCTGGCTTGCCTTGCAATCAGGAATTTCGTGAGCCTTTATTTTATAAACCTCTCCCATATTGGTGAACGCAAGAACCTCTGCCGTGTTAACCGTTTCAATTTCCTGAACAATCTCGTCATTCTCTTTGAGCTTTTGCTCGCCGCTGAATCTCAGCGAGGTCAGCGATATTTTCTTCAAATAATTATCCCTTGTTCTAAAGAGCTTCAGCGCATAGCTCTCTATCATTTCCTCCTCAACGCAAAAATCAATTTCCTCTTCATAAACAACCGAGCTTTTTCTCGGCGTTCCGAACTTTTTTGAAATTTCCTTGAGCTGCTTTTCTATTATTTTTTCAATCTTTTTCGGATTTTCAAGCGTGTCCCTGAGGTCGCGCAGTTCATCAAGAAGCTCCTTTATTTCGGCTGTTCTTTTCAGGATATACTCTTTGTTGAGGTTTCTCAGTTTGATTTCAGCAACATATTCCGCCTGTGTCTCGTCTATTCCAAAGCCTTTCATAAGGTTTGGAACAACCATACTGTCTTCCTCTGTTTCACGAACAATTTTTATTGCCTTATCTATATCAAGAAGAATTTTTTCAAGTCCCTGAAGAAGATGCAGCTTGTCGCTTTTTTTCTCTATGTCGAACATTGTGCTGCGTTTTATGAAGTTTTTCCTAAATCTGAGCCATTCGGAAATTATATCGTTAACGCCGAGAAC
>CAKSGG010000399.1 GCA_934454215.1 uncultured Clostridia bacterium | reverse complement strand
TACTTCTTCTTGCTTTTGATACACACCCACAACTTCTAATAAATCCTGAAACTAAACTATTTCTATTAATTATTTTTTCAACTCCACAATCACATTTACATTTGTAATAATGATATTTCCCCTTATCATTTGTTCCTACATATTGTAATACAACCAATTTACCGAATCTTTTACCAATTAAGTCTTCTGGTTTAATATATCTACTTAGAGTTATACCTTCTGATTTTAATTTTTTTCTTATAAAGCTTTTAGATCTATTTACCTTTGTTGCAATAGCCTCTATTGTATATCCATTTTCTTTTAAATCAACAATTTCTTTTATTTCTGCTTCTGTTGCTTTCCCTTTGTTATGAGTTGCTGCCATATATATTCCCCCTTATTTTTTACTATACACTTTAAGATACTATACACTCTCGCACCTCTCTTACTGTTGAAATTATAATGTCTAAGCCACTCTCATAATTTTAATTTTTTACTATACACTTTCCGAGAGTGGCTAGCCAATAGAGTAGTGCTCCTGAGTTAATTATTCAGCGATAGAGTAGTCCTTTAGATGTTCTAATATCCTTTGCTGTTTTTTATATTTTTCAATGAATTGTTCATCTTTTTTTCTGAAATCCAACTTTAAATTTTCAAGTCTATTATCTTCTTTTTGATGATTAATATGTATAATCTTAAAGAACCCCTTGTTGTAAAATCCATAAAAACTTAGAAAAACAAGTTCATGGATATAATAATTTTTCTTTTTATTAATTCCATAAATATCAACCTTTGATAAACAAACTGACTTATAACCTCTGACATAAAATTGCTTTAATTCTCGATAAATAGTAGCAATATATTCTTCTCCTTTTAGTGTTTTATATATCAGTTTACGTTTAGCACTAAACACTCTGCCAATGTTTGTAACTGCATATTTATTATCAAACCCATCAATATATTTAGCTACCTCTCCCTCTTTCAAAATGCTTTTTAAATTAGAATCTACCACTGTCATATTATTCACCTCTCATAACACGACTTTGAATATAATCCTTATACACAGATTCATCATCAAGCATGCACTTTGTTTCTTTTGCAAACTTATATCCTTGTCTAAGTGCATTTTTTTCAGATTCATAAACGATTATGTCTATCTTTGCTAATATATCATTGGAAATCACACTGTTTATTACAATTTCTTTATCATCATCACTATGTAACAAATTAGATATTTCTTTATATCTTTCATCATATTCTTTGCTTCTTTTAACAATATACTCATGTCTTGTACTATTTTCATCAACTTCTACCTCTAGTAGTCTTTGTTGTTTAACATCTTCTCTTTTATTTAAAAAATTCCAATTTTCAAAATCCATTAATTTATATACTATATCTATAATCATTTGTATAAAACTTAAACATAAATAAACACTAAACTTAATAAAAAAACATATACCTCTATACATCATTCGTATAAAAATCGAAAATAAGTTACTTTTTTCTTCTTGTAACAACTCTTTAGATTCTTCCATAAAAATTCCCCCTAGTATTAATTTTCTATTTTTTAAACTAAAGAGAAATGATATAATAAAGATAAATAGGTTATGATTAAAGATTTCTCTTTAGTCAAGGGAACTATGCTGCAAACATAGTTCCTTTTTTATTTTTTCAATTCTACTTCCAAATAAATATTTTTAGCATTACTATTTCTGCAACTATAAGACTTTGAAGTTCCTAAGATTATAAAATTCTTACCTAAAGCTTTAATTGCTTTTTTCAGTTCATCTTTGTTATAGTAAGTTATTCTAAATTTAAGCATTTACCATCCCCCCTTAGAATGGAATTTCTTCATCATCTAATGCTTTAAATCCTACTGCATCACCTACTTGACCTACGGCTGCATTATCTGTATCATTCTTTCTGTAGTCCAAAGCTTTTACAGTCTTTGCAACAACTTTTGAATAAACTGTATATCCATTTTCACCATCAACCCTATCAAGATGTAAACTTCCATTTATAGCAACTAATCTTCCCTTGTTTAAATAGTTTGCACAAAATTCTGCAACCTTTCCCCATACTTCTATAGGTATAAAATCAGTTACAACATTACCATTCTTCTTGTAACTTCTATCTACAGCAATACTAAATCTAGTTATTGCTGTACCTGTTTGTAAAAATCTTAAATCTGGATCATGTGTCAATCTTCCAATTAATATAACCTCATTCATTTTATTTTTCCCCTTTCTTTTATGACTTTCTAAAATGGTTCATTTCCTACAAATTCAACTTGAGTAAATTTTGATTTATATCCATAATCTCTTATAAGTTCTGACCCATCTGTATAAAATCTTTTTCTAACTTTATCAAAGAATACATTC
>CAKSGG010000398.1 GCA_934454215.1 uncultured Clostridia bacterium | reverse complement strand
ATTGGGGCGTATTCCGAGAATAATATTTTTATCGTATGTGTCTGCGTTTACGGCACTATCATACTCCATATTATTATTCTCTACAACCGAAAAATTCCATGCTGTTCCACTATATTTTAAATCAAACTCCACTGACACTCCATCTCCGCAAGGCAAGGCTTTATATCCGTCTTCATCATTTAACAATTTGACAACATATCTTCTCGAACCATTTTTGCCTGTAATCATCACAGCCTTGTCCCCTTCGTCTCCGCTTTGTCCGATTGAAGGTTTAATATTTGCCGGTCGAACAGATTTGATCAATCCCCAATCTTTAGGTGGAATATTTTCCGAATCATAGTCATTAAAATCACTTGTATATATTAATCCGCCTTTTATAATTTCAGAGCCTTCGTTAAAATAATCCGTTACAAAACTTATCTCCTCAGACGGTTTGTCCAAAATCGTATCGCGAACGGAATTGTCAAAACAAACCGTATATTTCCCCACTGAAAGCTTCTCATTTATAACAAATGTAACCTTGTCACAAGAAGATTCCTTTATCGTGATATTGCTTATCCTCTTGTTGTCTCTTTCTCGTTTAACAACAATATTATCTTTTGTAATATTCGATACATCTGCATTTCCCAATACGGACATTGTCAACTCAGCGTTCTCACAAGGTACGTCTATTGTTTTATCAACAGATGTCAGCAATCTTTGTTTTCCGTCATAGTTATTAACCTTTACATTATCAATCAGAACAGGATTTTCTTTATTGTCGCTGCCTTCTCCGACATGTATAAAGAAAGCCTTGACTTTTCCGATATTGCCGAATTGCATCGGCTTATCCGCATTTACACATTCACCATTTATATACACATATAAATTCGATGTTTCAGGCGTTGAAAATTCCTCAAAAACAAAATCATATCTATACCATTTATTTGGCTCGAACGGTATGTTTACTTTTTCGTATTCCCAACCATTCAACATATCCTGACCTTGTGTTTGCGAATATGCAAGTCCCGCCTCTGTTGAGTAAATTCGTATGAATTTTGAAACTGTATTATCATCATAAACACCGGGGTCATCACCGAGACCGTCCCGTGTTGTGAAAAAGCCCGGGAAAAGCAGTCGTTCATTTTTCGTACCCTCCTGTTGTACAAACTTTGCATCAAAGCTAATGTGGATATTTCCCGATTTTATAACCTTGTCAAAAACCAAAGTAGGTCTTCCGCTCTTGTATATTGCAAGAGCCTTACTGTTCGTTTCATTATCGTTATATGTTTCAAATTGTGTGCGATTCGGTGCGGACGGACGCCATTCCTTATGCACAAAGTTTGCTGAGCCGTATGTAATATTTTCATCTTCAAAATCATAGTACAAGCTATAATTCTTTTCATTTGTTTCGGCATTTTCATTCGCCTCCGCATTTGATAGTATTACCATTGAGCAAAATGTAATCATACAAGCTAACGCAAAGCACAAAATTTTTAAAACTTTTGTCTTCATTAATTATACCTCAATTCTAAAAAATTTTATTGTCGATATTGGTAAATACCGATTTTGTATAAATAAGTTTATGTTTCTTATTTGCTTTTAACAAGCTGCATATTAGAAAACAAATCTATATTCTTTACTCCGCCTATTCCATCAGCATATGTTATATAGCCTCTCCTTCCATATCCGGTCTGTGTTGTGTTATCATTATCGTTAACAAGAAATGAATATTTTAATATCTCCCCTTCTTTGGGTGATATGTCCTCTCCCAACAAAACCTTCCACGGTATTCTTAATTCATATGTTGTGATATTGCCCTCCGTGTTAATTTCAAGCTCATAGTCATCTAGCGGGCCTTTATCGGCTTTGCCGTTTTTTTGCGAAATCGATCTGTACGCTTTAGGTCCGTTTAATGTTTTGGCAACACATATTTCATTGAATTTCTGGCCTCTCTCTCCGAAGGTCAACAATCCCTCTTCGCCGTAAAAAATACCGAATTGTATTCCGTCACCTTTCCACGTTTCAGTTTCTCCATACGGCTGCCAAAAATAATTATCCTTTACGCGACAAAGCAAATAAAAGTTTTCTTCATCCCATTCAATAACCGATGTAGCACTTAAATCATTTGGTCCTCCCCATACCTCGTCTGCAATCAGCATTGTAACATTACTTATATCATCTGTCTTCAGCTGTGTATCAAGTCTCCACTCATTCAAGTCAACCTTACCGTCGATAACAGGCTTTTTATGTGCATACTCGGCAATAGTCATATCAACACTCGAAGCAAAACCGTAAGTCTTATCTTCATTTGTGACAAGGTCATACGTCAATGTATATATCCCTTTTTGGAATACGTTCGGAACATTAAATTTAACTACTCC
>CAKSGG010000397.1 GCA_934454215.1 uncultured Clostridia bacterium | reverse complement strand
GGCCCGGACGGTGACCCCGCCCAGCGGCAGGATGGAACCTTCCTGCACCGTTGTGATGCGGTCTGCCGGGATGCCGTATTCGGCGGCGAGGGCAGAGCACCCGGCGGGCAGAACGAACCGGGCGGCGGGATGCCGGGCCAGCCCGCGCAGGGTATCTTTTGCCATGTGGTCGGCGTGGCCGTGGGTGCAGAGCACAAAGTCCGCCCGCAGCTGCCCCGGCGTATCGCATAAAAATGCAGCTTTCATATTTTTTCACCGTTTCTTCAAATTGTATTTTCCGCAATACCGAACAGGGCTTTTGCCTCGGTTTCAAGGCTTTCTATTTTGCCGTCCGGCATAAATTCAAGCAGCAGCGGTATATCTTCCGCAAAGCAGGCAAGATATTTTTTCCAAATATCCGCCGCATCTTTTAACGGATATTTTTCTTCCCCCGACCAGTTAAATACGTGAATTATTTCGGTATACGGCGCAATAAGGCAAGCGTAACCGAGATTTTCTTCCTCGGTTTTGTATTGGTTAGGCTGCCAGTACATTCTAAAGCTGTCAGAGCCGACCTCGCGCATAAGCGCAAGCGCGCCTTCCTTACAGTCGGTCACCGTACCGTTATGGCATTCCATACAAACCTTAACGGCGCTTTTCTTTGCAACTGCGGCAATTTCCCTGCACTCGCAAATAAGGGCTTTAAATTCCTCGGGGCTGTATTCGCCGTACCCCTTTGTGCCGCACCAAAGCCTTAATATATTTGTTCCGAGCAGCTTTGCCGCCTTAATATATTCTTCAAGCTCCGCCGTTTTATTTGCCCCTATTTTAAAATACGTGCCGTAGGATGAAACGGATATTCCGCTTTCAACGCAAAGCCTGCGTATTTCATCATGGCGTGCTTTATCCGTTTGCGGGGCGTGAACATCACTGCCCCATTCAATACACGAAAGCCCGCATTTCCGCATTGCGGAAACAATTTCCTTTGGCGTTTTGGCTCTGAAGCTTACCGATACAAGTCCGCATTTTCGCATTTAAAGGTCTCCTAATAAATATTTTTGTTTTCGCGGTACTGCCGCCATACGTTTTCAAAAAAATCGTCGTTTTGAGGTATTGGTCTTACATCACGCCATAAAACGGATATTTCACCGTTTCGGCAGCATATTTCCTGAATTTGATTTGCGGTTTCGCCGCTTTCGGCTTTAAAGCGGAATATTTCTTCAAGCCCCGCGCGCTTTTCGCCGTTTTCATCGCAATAAAGCGCAGAGCCGCGCGTGCTGCCTATACGCTCGGAAAAATCTATCATGGCGGTAAGCGTTGCCGCCTGCATACGCAGTATATCGAGCAATTTATACGCCTTGTAAAGCTCCTTCGGGGCGGATACGCCAAATTTATTTCCGAAATCCGCTATATCCGATAAAATTCGGTTTTCGGTTTCAAGCATACTGTCCGCTCTGCGTATCGCGCCGCCGTTATCACTCATAATTCTTTGGGCTTTTGCAATGCTTTCGTTAACATTGTCGCTATTGGCAAGCATTTTGCTGCAAAAATCCTTTTGTTTTTCGGCGGCAGCGCTTGCAGCAGCCGTAAAATCTTCTTCAGCGCAGGTGTTTTCTGCCGCAAACGAAATATACTGCGCCGCGCGCAGCGAACCTGCCTGACCCGCATTGAGCGCGCTGCCGCCCGGACGGGTTATGCCGTGCGTTCCCGCACATTCACCCGCCGCAAACAAGCCCTTAAGCGCTGTTTGCCACCACATATCAACGGCTATTCCGCCGTTATTATGCTGTGCGCAAAGCGCAATTTCAAGATACTCGTTTGTAAGCGAAACACCCTTGCTTTTATAAAGCTCAATAGCCGGGGCGTTCATCTTTTCAAGTCTTTCAATAGGCGTGCCGAAGCAAGCCTCGGCGCGGTTCAGGTATTCGTAAGCCTCATTCGACAGCTTTTCAAATTCAATATTTTTAAGACCGAACGGGTTTTCGGTGTAATCAAGAAATACCCTGCGCTTTTTCAGCACGCATTCCCTGTAAACCAACAAATCGATAACCGAAGAGCCTTCAAGCACCTTTCGGCTGTCAAACGGCCACTGATAGCCCTTTAAAAACACGGCGGAAAGCGCCTTGTATTCATCCCCGAAAAAGTCAAGCAAAAATTCGTTTTCCTCCCCGTCCTCACCCACAGAGACAAAGCGCGGCAAAACCTGCATATATGTGCCCGAAACATTCCAGCGGGGATTGGTTGAGGCAAGACCGTACTGCCATTCGGTCATATTTTGCAAATGTGCGCCCGCCGCAAATGCGGGGGAGGTTGAGCCCGTGTGGCATTTAGGGTAAACGCTGTCGGCGTATATTCCGGCAGGACCGCCCGTTGCCCAAATTATATTATCACA
>CAKSGG010000396.1 GCA_934454215.1 uncultured Clostridia bacterium | reverse complement strand
TACAATGATGCTATTTACGTTGACTCGGCAAACGAGTACTTTAAAATTTGGGATGATGCGCTCTACAGCATGGATATGACAAGACTTCTGCACGTTTTCAGCGACAAGGAAACATATAAAATTCCGGAAGGTGTTAAAAGAATTGATCAAGGTGCATTTTTCGCGAATAACAATATCCGGTACATTTATATTCCGGCAAGTGTTCGTTATATCGGATGTTATAGTTTTTCGCCAAGGCTTGACGCGGTCCATGTTTCACCGGATAACCCCTGTTTTTGTGATGTGGACGGAGTATTGTATAACAAAGATAAAACGATTAAGATAAAATAGAATTAATATTCAAAGCGGAACATTAGTGTAAGTCCATTGATATTGGCGCCGATTGCGAGTCGTAATCGGAAAACAAAAATTATGAGTATTCACTGCGTTCAGCGAAAACGTGCTTTACTGTATCCCAGCCCACGTTGTGGGCCATGGTACTGAAGTACCTGATACAGCGCAGCAGATTTCTGATACCTACTGTTTTGTTCCGCAAGAAAAGGAGAATAGAATAGACCCATGGTCACGATTACATATCATGAACTATCCACCTTAACAAATGATCTTGGTTTCAGCACACGAGCACTTTATGCTGCAAGCAACAACATCGAAAAGCATTATCGCAAAATCAAAATCCCTAAGCATAACGGCGGCGAAAGGGAACTTTCAGTACCGGATCGTTTTCTCAAAGCAATTCAGAAAAGGATTGTCCCAAAATTACTGTGCTATGAGGAAGTGTCACCGCATGCCACGGCATATAGATACGGAGGTTCAACCGTCAAAAACGCAAGACCGCATCTTGGACAACCGATGATATTGAAACTGGATATACGTCATTTTTTTGACAGCATTATTTATCCTATGATTAAAGACAAGGTGTTTCCGAAAGAGCGGTATTCGGAATGCAACAGAATATTGCTGTCCCTGCTGTGCTCATATGAGGGGCGTCTACCACAAGGCGCGCCGACATCGCCTTTTATATCTAATATTGTGATGAGAGACTTCGATGATGCAGTCGGGACATGGTGTTTGAATAAAAATATCAGGTATACGCGTTACTGTGACGATATGACTTTTTCAGGGAATTTTTGTGCGGAGGAGGTAATTGACTTTGTAAAGAATAAACTTTCCGAAATGGGATTTTTCCTGAATAGCAAAAAGACAGTAGTAGCTCATGACGGACAGCAGAAAAATGTAACCGGGATTATTGTAAACGAAAAATTGAATGTAACGTCCAAATACAGAAAAGATATCCGTAAATCGATATATTATTGTAAAAAATATGGAATACACTCACATGTCGAACATCAAAATCTATGCGTTTCCGATGTAATTTATTTGCAAAAGCTTTTAGGAAAGGTCAATTACGTTCTTGCAGTAAAACCGGAAGATAATGAAATGCGGGAATACAGAAATTTTATTATTGAAGAAACTAAAAAATATTTTTAAAGGAGTGAACAAAATGAAAAACATTAAAATTATAGGCTGTGGCGGAGCCGGAGCAAAGACAATCAGTTATATTAAAAATAAATGCATACCCGACGCGGTATGCATTGCTATAGATTCAGCGGAAGAAGCGCTTTCAGCTATCAATGCAGATGTCAAAGTGGTATGCAACGAAAATATTGATAATACAGAATTTGCGAAAGCCATAGGTATTGCGGCAGACGATGCTATTTTTATAATTGCCGGACTTGGAGGCAGCTGCGGCGGACATCTTGTGGAAAATGCCACAAAGCAGATTCCAGGAATTATTTGCTGTTATTGCATTATGCCATATCAGTTTGAGGGTGATGCACGAGGCGAAAATGCGGCAATAACCCATTACAGGCTGACGTCGCATGGGGTTAATGTTGTGAAAATTGATAATGATGAAGTTCTCAGCAAAACTCTCGATGAGCCGAGCGGCATGACGGTCGGACAAATGCATGAATCAATTTCCGATTATATCTATAAGGATATTTTAAAACGTACAGAGGATTTTGCAGATATATGAATTTGAAATTATACTCGGAAAATAATTCTATTTATTACAGCGACGGTATATTCACTATAAAAATATCCGATGATGAGGAACTTATCCGTTTTTTTGAAAAAGAAATTTCGGGTGAAAATAAACTCGATATTATGTTGAAACGACAAGATATTGAGAAAATTGTAACATTACTGACCGAAAAACGCCCTCTTCCCGGCGATGAGGAAATATTCCCGCTGCTATGCGATAATTTTCACCGCATAGCAGACTTTGGCTGGGAAAAGTACCGCAAGCATATCCGAAAAAAGCATAAGCGGATGGTAAAAGATAACTATATAAAGGCTGTTACTGATATGGAT
>CAKSGG010000395.1 GCA_934454215.1 uncultured Clostridia bacterium | reverse complement strand
AAATATAGCAGTGAATATGCTTCTCCGGTATACCGTTACGGTAAGGAAGCCGGAGAATATAGGGCATTTGCGGACAGTCTTTCATGTGCTGAAGGCAAATTGAAAGAACTGAAAATGTTGCTCTTGGAGGAAAAGAGAAATGCTTCTTCAGAAACGCAAGGTTGAGTTTGACGGATTTGACAGAATACAGGAAATTCTTATGAGAGTTAAACTTGCAAATATAAGAATTACGACTGAAAATGTGAAGATTACACTTCATCAGTGTATTGAATACGGAAAATGCAATTATTGCTGGTACGGAGGAGTGATTGCAACAGTAGTATGCGGCGACAACCAGTTCGATTTGATGGCAAACGGAGATGTAATAGTCCGTTTACTTGATAAGAAAACGAATGATGTACTTGCATATGTAAAGGACAAATCAAACGGCGGGAGCTTCTATGATAGAATGCAGGCATATATTGCAAATGATGCACACTTGGAAGCTATTATGGCAGACGATGATCCTGATTATGCGCTTGATTTTGAAAATAATAACTGGTTTGAAGTGTTTTTGAGTAAGGTTAATAATCAAACAACGGATAATTCGTATGTCAGCGATTGTGAAAATATTTTTGATGCTATTGCTGAGATGGTAGATAAGATTGCTGAAATGAAAGGAGGAATTATTAAATGAATAAGTGTTTATGCGTAAATCCAGATAAGGAAGAGTATCTTGATTTCGGCAGTTTTGATGAAAATGCTTCGGTGTATTCGGCGGCCGGTCATACAATTGAATATTTTATGGCAACGGAATGGCGTGGGGATCGAGTAATATTTATATTCCAAAACAGCGGAAAAAGTAATATTTTTCCTCTGGAAGATGATGCGTATGAGTATGTTGTGAATATGTATTCGGAGCGCAGTGTTCTGAACAAAGTACCGCAATACACATATTTTGTAAATTTCGACCGCAAAGAATATTACTTTAAAAATGCTTTGCCTCAAGGAAGAGATCTAAGCCGTTTAAACCCTTTGCCGTTTGTTTTATCAGAAGCCGGAACCAATGCGTTTAATGATTATGAATTAAGCGAAAAAGAGGAAAATGATATAGGCAGATGGCTTGGCGAAAATGTTGTAATAACAAACAACTGCGAAGTATGCAAAGGATTGCGGCTATATGAATCGCCTTTTTGTCAGAGCAAAAACGGCGGTAGAGTTTTAATTGGGCTTAATATCGTTGTTACGGGTACAATTTCGGGATACTCGCGAAACGATATGGAGCAGCTTATAAAACGCTATGGCGGTAATCCTCAAAAATCAGTAACCAGAAGTACAAGCTTTGTGGTTATTGCAGACTATAAGCCGGGCACTAAAAAAATTAACGATGCTAAAAAGTACGGCATTAAAATAATTAGTGAAAAGGAATTTTTTGAAATGTTGGGAGAATGATTTTATGACATATGATGTAACTATAACAAGAACAGGCGGTATCTGCGTTGAAGCAGATACCGCTGATGAGGCTGTTGAAAAGGTAAAGGCTATGTCTGCTGCGGAAATAGAAGATCATGCACAGCTTACCGGCTGGGAAGCAAGCGATGCCGAACAGTTAGAAGATTGAGTTGCCGGAGGTAGTGTATGTACGAAATAAAAAATTCAAAAGAGGTTGAACTGGCAGACAGAGTGCGGTTCAGATGCAAACGGTGTGCTGAATGCTGCAAAAATGTTGAGGGTACAGTTACTCTTGAAGCAAAGGACGCATATTATCTTGCGAAACACTTCAATATCACGGTTGCAGATTTTTATGAAAAATATGCGCGAATGTTTTTTCTTGAAAAAACAGAATTTCCGATCTTTACGCTTAATGCTGTTGGAAAGGAGCATTCGTGTATTTTTCTAAAAGGCAAACGATGCAGTGTGCAGGAAGTAAAACCGAGAACGTGCAGAATTTATCCGTTTTGGATATTTCCTGATGATGATGAATTTATATATAATTTCAGTACAGAACGCAGACATCATCCGAAAGGTTCATTAATTCGCGTTAAGGACTGGATGAAAGATAATTTTTCTGATGAAGACAGGGAATATCTTATTGAAGATAGGAGGAGAATTACCGAAATAGCGCCGCTATTCAATAAGATACATAAACAAATTGAGGATACAAACACACTTTTAAAAGATGTTCTTTTGTTAAGGTATTTTATGTACGAAACAGATGAACCGTTTTATGAACAATTCTGCCGGAACAACAGATTGTTGAAATCACGGCTTAAAAAAATCAGTAAAGAATTAAACATATGAAAGGAAGAAAGAAAATGAGTGTAAAAAGTTTTAAAGGGTTTTATCGTTTTACGGATCCAGAATCAAAGGATAAATATTTAGACGAACAGTTTAATAT
>CAKSGG010000394.1 GCA_934454215.1 uncultured Clostridia bacterium | reverse complement strand
ATATCAATAAGACTATTTCAGTCCTGCTTGTTTTAATATGCTATTCAGTGTTCCGGCAGGAATGTCACCTGAATGATTAGGTACTGTAACCTTGCCGGGCTTTGTCGGGTGCTTTAATTGAATGTGGAACCCTTTTGTTCTGTTCGGGACTTCTTGCCATCCGTCTCGATGAAGTGTTTTCAATATTTCCTTTACTGTTTGCGGCATTCCTTCACCTCCTGTTACTATTATTATACGCATATACAAAATTCGGGGTTGACTCATATTCCGATTACTTTTGTGAAAAAATTTAAACAAAAGTGAGCAGTAAAAGCTGCTTAAAGGGCAGAGAGATTATTATTTTATAAAAGCCTTCTTCATAAAATTATGAGAGGTGGCAAAAATGAAAGATTACAGTATCGAATACTACATAGACAACGGAGACGGACAAAGTATGAAGCTTTCTGCCTTAAACGAAAAAGATACAAAAGAGCGGAAAAAATATGGAAGCACGTGCGCTTAGTGAGTACTACAACAAAAAAATAAGAATAAAACAAAAAATTTGATTTCAAGAAGCGGTCCTGCTGTAACTGTTGTATGAATAAATAGCTGCCGATTTCTCAGAAAGAAGGGTGTTTTTTTGAAGGTGGCGGAAGCCTATATACGTGTTTCTACTGAAGACCAGATTGAATTCAGTCCGGACAGTCAGTTAGAAAAAATAAAATTTTATGCAGAAAGAAATCAAATTTTGTTACCTGAAGACTTTATATTTTTAGACGAGGGCATTGGCGGAAAAAATGCGGCTAAACGACCGGCATTTAATGAAATGACTGGTATTGCAAAACGTAAGCCAAAGCCGTTTGACGTTATTTTAGTTTGGAAATACAGCCGATTTGCACGAACCGTGAAGACAGCGTTGTTTATAAATCAATGCTTTTCTCTTCCAAATGTATACCTGTAATCCCGCGGGGTGTAGCCCGTAAGCGAGTGGAAAACGCGCGAAAAGCTGTTGTACGAACCAAACCCGACCTCCTTTGCAACATCGTTAATTTTATCGTTTGTGGAGGAGAGAAGCTCTTTTGCTATTTTAATTCGGTATTCGCTGAGATATTGTGAAAATCCGATACCGTTGCTCTTTTTAAATACCGTTGAAATATACGGCGCCGACAACCCGAGCTTTTTTGCAACAAGTGTAATCGTTACGGATGAATCGCTGTAATTCTTCCTGACAAAACCTATGATATATTTTTTGATTTGCTCGCTTTGGTCAAGCGAATAGTCGGGGATAGCGGTAAAAAGAAAGGAATATAAGTTTATAATATACTCTTTCAAATATTCCGTGCGGTATTCATCCTCGATTATGCCCAGTGTATCTGTAATATCATAGCTTAAATCCGATTTTTTGCAGATTTTTACAAAGGTGTTTATAAGAAGAAGTATAAGGCGCTTCATTGACGAATTTGACAGGTTTTTATTGTTTGCAAATATATTTTCCAAAACATTTACGGCAAATGTTTTGTTTTTTATCTGCATACATTCAAGCATGGTGGTTTCAAGCTTGTCGGAAAGCTGTATATTTTCATTTCCGGGCTGCTCCATAGAACCATATATATAGAGCGTATTGGAGCAAGCCCCGTATTTAACGGCGTTTTCCGCCGATGTGAGAGAGCTTGTAAGCTTGGCAAAGCAATCGCATATTTCGCCTATGCCTATTACTGAAAACAATCCATAGGTATCTCGCAGCCAGTCGTGAATTTCTATGGCAAATAAAAATAAATTTTCTTCCGTAAGAGTATCGGAATTTACAATCAGACAGTAGCTTTTATTGCCGTACGGAAAATAATTGACGGACAATGAAGTGTTTTTTTGTATAAACAAATTCAGGTATTCGTCCATATCTGTGGGAACAACTGTTTTTAAAACCAAAACGGAAAACATTTTATAAGAAAAGCTTTTCTCCAGGGAAAGGTCAGCTTCGGAGGACTTGAAAAAGCGTATGAGCTTTTGTCTGAACTCATAATTTTCGTTATCCTGTTTTATTTCAAGCACCGCGTTTGAAAGGCGGTCAAGCGCGTTTTTGTTTTCGTACCGATAGGATCTGTCAGGAACCAGTTTTTGCAGAATCTTTTTTATCGGAGAAGAATTTTTCCAACTGAAATAATATCCCGACAAAACACCCAAAAACGTTATAATAAATAACATAAGCACGAATACAAATCGTAGATGCCGTAACTCCTTTAAGACAACGGATTTTGATTCAACGAGAAGGTATGTTCCGTCTAAACGGTTTGAGCGCATATAGTAACCTAAGTAATTATCACTGTCAAACCTTCCGGACGGAAGGCTTTTTTTCGCACATATCCCAAAATATCGGGCGTCAGGCTTAATCCGTTTGAGGAGGCAAGA
>CAKSGG010000393.1 GCA_934454215.1 uncultured Clostridia bacterium | reverse complement strand
CTTCCATGCTCCGCGGTAAATTTTTCTCAGATGCGTCTGCTTCAAGAAGGCCGCCGTTACTTGTAAAAAGATAAATATCACAATCCGTAAGCCATCTGTTATCGGGAATACGTTTAAAAAAGTCGCTCTTTTTAACAATAACGGAAAAAGATATATTTCCGTAGCGGTGCAGAATATTTTGCGGAAAAGCCATATGGTATGTCATCATTTCGGAAGGCGTCACACTGCCCACATCCTTAGCGCCGTCAGAAATACTGTAAGTACTGTCTTTTACAAAATGGCTTTTTTTCCACTGCTCATAAGAAATAATATTGCTGTCAAAATATGTTTCATAGTAAAACTTACTGTCATAAACTCCGTTTTCTGCAATAACCATATCTGTTGCCGGCTGGTAAATATATGCGCGTTCATAATTATCGCGGTATATTCTGCTTTCTCCAAACCAGTCTAAAAAGTTTTGCGCCCCTTGTGAATAGATTATTTTATCCTTAGGTACAGATAGGATTTTTTCAAGGTCATCGTGAAAGGCAACCTCGGCATAATACTTCCTTATACTGACTAAAACATCTTTTACATTATCTGCCGCTATGCTTGTAACCAAATCATTGTTTTCCTTAAGCTGCTCCGTCATTTTATCGGAATACCCGTCCGTAAGCGTAAGCGAAGATACAATGGGAACAAGCAGTATAATGGCATATGATAAAATCCAAGTTACTATTAGTTTTGGTTTTTTCTTGATAAATTTCATACCCACACCCCACTGCTGCTATTATAAAAGAAAAAACGGATTTTGTAAAGGTGTTTCCATTTATTGTCCTGTGTTCCCTTTGTTGTCTATTTACAATAAAGTATTTTATGCTACAATAAGTCTATCAAGGTTAGGAGGATTTGTATGAAATCGAAAATCAAAACATTTGATATGATTAACATTTTAATTATGTTAATTCTGGTTCCTATTATGCTCTATCCCATATGGCATGTAATTATGGCTTCATTTTCGGAAAGCTCGCTTCTTACGGGGCATACGGGACTTATATTAAAGCCGCAAGGGTTTAGTGTTGATTCGTACAGGCTTATGGTTAAAAACCCAATGATTTTTAAGGGTTATCTTAACACAATCTTCATTGTTGTAGTGGGCGTAACGCTTAATGTAGCTTTCACGGCGCTTGGTGCATACTGTCTTTCAAGAAAGGGCCTTTACTGGCAAAAACACATTATGATGCTTATGGTTTTTACGATGTATTTTTCCGGCGGCCTTATTCCCCGTTACCTTATGATTACACAAAGCTATCACATGACAAACTCGTATTGGTCATTGATTCTCCCCGGACTTATCAGTACATATAACCTTATTATTATGCGCACCTCCTTTACGGCACTTCCCGACAGCCTCGAGGAATCAGCGAAGCTTGATGGTGCAGGCGCAATCAGAATTCTTGTAAGCATAGTAATACCGCTCTCAATGCCGGTTATCGCTGTTATGATACTCTATTACGCGGTGGGACACTGGAATGCGTGGTTTGATGCAAGTATTTATATCAAGGAACGTGAAAAGTTCCCGCTTCAGCTTATACTTCGCGAAATACTTATTATAAATGATACAAACAGTATGACACAGGGCAGCGGTGATGCCTCTGATCAGATGGCAATCGGCGAAACCGTAAAATATGCAGTTATTGTTGTTTCTACACTGCCTATTTTATGCGTCTATCCGTTTTTACAAAAATATTTCCAAAAGGGCGTTATGATAGGCGCGGTTAAGGGTTAAGGGAGGAATACCAATGCAGAAAATTAAAAAACGGAATGATATATATAAGGAAAGCTGGTTTACAACCGTTTCCAAGGATTTTAAGCGTAATCGTACAATTTATTTGTTACTTATACCCGTACTTCTATACTACATTATGTTTCATTATGCACCGATGTACGGCTCTGTAATAGCATTTCAGAATTTCAAGCCCCAAAAAGGAATTTTGGGAAGTGATTTTGTAGGCTTGATGCACTTTAAAAATTTCTTCAACAGCCCGTTTTTCGGAAGAATTCTTTTTAATACACTGAGAATCAGTTTTGCTTCAATTATATTTGGTTTTCCCGCACCGATTATCCTTGCACTGCTGCTTAACGAGCTGAAATTTCCCCGTTTTGCTAAAGTAGTGCAAAATATTACGTATATGCCGCACTTTATTTCTCTGGTTGTTATTTGCAGCCTTATACGCGAATTTACGCTTGATACGGGTGTTATAAACTACATACTGGGCTTTTTTGGGTTTACGCCGACATCGCTTCTTAATTTCCCGCAATACTTTACCACAGTTTACGTTGCATCGGGAATATGGCAGGAAATCGGCTGGGGGTCTATAATTTATCTTGCAGCGCTTTCAGGTCTTGACCCTGCTC
>CAKSGG010000392.1 GCA_934454215.1 uncultured Clostridia bacterium | reverse complement strand
TCGCTGTACTGTTCGGTAATTTGCTGGACAATGCAATAGAAGCCGCCACGGATACAGATGAAAAAAGAATAACGTTAAGCGTCCAGAAAAATGAAAACTATTTAGTTATATTAGTCAGTAATAGCATAAAATCATCAGTATTAGAATTTAACAGAAACCTTGAAACCTCAAAACCGGATAAGGATATGCATGGTATAGGAATAAAATCAATTAAAAATATTGTTGAAAAGCATAATGGTATGATACAGTTTTATGAGGAAGAAAACGAATTTTGCTGTCACATAATGATTGATTTAAAAGAAGAATAATTTTTCAGAAGTCCTTGGTAATATACAAAACCGAAAGGACTTCTTTTTTGTTGCAATTAATATTGTCAAGAGATATTTTTCGACATATTGCGTCAACCGTCACACCATTTGTGTCAGCCGTCACATATGGGTTGAAAAGCTCCACATTCATGTTATAATCAAATTAACAGAGGGGAGATATACATGGATAAGTTAGCAAACACCATTACAAATTATTATATACAAAAAAATATAATTGCAGAGGAAAAACGAGAAATATATTCGTATGGGTTTAAACTAATATTTTCTGATGTGATAAATTATATGATAATTATTTTGCTAGGAATTATTCTTAATAGACTTATTGAAAGTGTTGCTTTTCTAATCACTTTATGTGGGGTAAGAAAATTCAGCGGTGGTTTTCATGCTAAAAGTTTTTGGCTGTGTAGGTTGGCAATGATAATTACATGTTTATGTGTTATTCTGTTAACCGATATCGTTACATACACTGGATTTGAAACCGTTATTGTAATATTTGTCAATGTCATAAGTGTTGTGTTTATTACAATATTTGCGCCGGTAATACACCCGAATAAACCGTTATCGGACAAGCAAAAACACAATAACAAAATTAAATCGGTAATAACATCGATAGTTATGTCTATAGTTTCAATTGCAATTGTTGCTAAGGATATGAAATTCGGTGTTACTATATCAATAACCTTGCTTGCGGTAGTTGCTTTAATGACTATCGGTATGGCAGTTCGGAAAGGAGGGAAAGAAAATGTTTAATTGGATTAGTAGTCTTTTTGCCGGAGTTGCTTTTGATATGGCTATTTATTCAGCAGGATTAGCATCTGGTAATGGTATGTACCAGATGAAAGAGCCGGAAGGCTTGCAAAAGTTGGCAGAGCAAAACAAGAAATCAAAAACTGTGATGAGATAAATTTGATTGAAGTGTCACTAAGTAATATTTTTTGTTTTAAGTATGCAAAAGTTAGATGATTTATACCATTTTACTTTTGGCAATATTAAGGAGGCGGTTCCGATGTTCAGTTATCAGCAGCCGGCAACAGGTGTGTCGGTACTGCTAAAACAAGACGGTTGCCACAAATTATAATGATTTTGCCGGAAATATGATTATATCACCAAACTTCACAGGAGTACTGTAAACATGATACACAATATTTTGAGGTGTTATAATTATTGACAGCATATTGAATAAGAACGTGGCAAAAGCGGTAAAACAGCATTTATAAAAGAGTTCCTATCAACACATAAGAAAAGTGCATCACTGAAAGAATTTTTAACAAGAACTCTCATGCGATAACATCTCGCTATTTATCACAGTATGGCATGAATTTGAAAAATAAATGCTGAAATCAACAAAATTAAAATTAGAAAGGACGATTATTATGAAAAAGTTTAAGAAAATTGTTGCTTTAGGTTGTGCGGCAGTTATGGCATTATCCGCAATGAGCATGAGTGCTTTTGCAGACGAAGCTGAAAAAGAAAAGGCAATTTCTATCGCTAAGGATGCTGGTTATACTGTGGTCGAAAACGCAATAGATACTTCTATTTACGGTGATGATATGGTGTACATCCAAGAACATGCAGATGCAATTAATGAATATAATAAAAATCTGACTAATTTAAACGGGATTGCCAGAGCATCATCTTATAGCGCGTGGAATATGAATAATATTTATTCCTTTACAAGCAGAAATACAAGTTTAAAAGCCATTCCGTACTATTTTGTTCCAACCACAACATCAATGTATTTTAATGCATTGGTAGAGAATGTTAGTGAGCAACCGTATATGGCTGTAAATATCGTGAAAGATCCTTCAAGCGGAACATTAAGCTATGTTGGTTCTTATTATATCCCAGCAAAATCCGGCGCTGATAATACTTATGAATGGAACAATTATAAAAGACCGTTATCCAAGGGGACAAAATATACATTTACATTGATGTCTTATTCTAATTGGTCATATGCGGAAATGGATATTTATAAAACGGCAATGTAAAGGAGTTGTTTCTATGCATAAAAATAAATCTGTTCTTTTACTGGTTATCTGTGCCTTTATATTTCATGGAGCAATTGCCTTTGCGTATGAC
>CAKSGG010000391.1 GCA_934454215.1 uncultured Clostridia bacterium | reverse complement strand
ACACAATATATATGTACTTGTCAACAGAAAAAATAAAAAAACCAAATTAAATTTGAGTTTTTACTGTTTTATGAAGTTGTTTAAATTCGTACATCATTTTATCCGCACGCTTTACAGCCTCTCCGACCGTTTCTTTTTTAGGATTAAAAACCGCATATCCGACCGATACGTCCGGTATTCTTGAATCTTTTTCACGAAGTCTTTTTACACATTTGCGGTATTTCATTATAAGCTTCTCGGCGCTTGATATATCCTTATGCATAATAACGCAAAACTCATCTCCGCCGAAACGGTAGCAGTATCCCTTGTTTTCAAAAACACTCATTATTTCACCGCTTATACATACAAGACATTTATCTCCGAAGCTGTGACCGTATTTATCGTTCACGCTTTTAAAGCTGTCTACGTCAAGAAATATAATTGCCGCCGGTTTGCGCAGTGTTTCAATCGCGAAATCGTAACTGTTTCTGTTCAGCAGCGAGGTAACATTATCAATTTGCTGTGCAAGCTGATTATAATAAATATAAAAAATAATTGCCGCATATAATATACATGTCCAGTCCAGATTGAGCTGCGGTGCGGTCACTTGAATTGCCATAGCTCCGATAATCATAATTATAATCATCGACAATGCCATAAAATTATTGTACTGATATTTTCGGCTGAATTTGAGACAATACACAAACATAGCCGCCGCACCGAAAATAAATGTAATATAATACAGGGGAAACAGCGGTCCGTGCACATATAAATTCTGCCCGTCAACACCGAATACAGCGCCCGTAAACAAAGAATAAATCTGAAGAACAACATTAATCGCCGCAGGAATAAACAGTCTTTTCCTATCGCTTAAACTGTAAAATATTCCTATACATACAAGAGGCACAAACGGCGCTATAATAAACTCTGTAAATTTTGCCGCAATGTGAGCAATACGCAAATAAGACGCTCCGCCGTTTAAAAACACGGCATACCATTCGGCACAGTTCGCAGCAATTATAAGCGCATACATCGTTTGAAAAAGCCTTCTTTTTGAAGCGGGCATAAAGCAATTTCCCGGTATAACAAAAATCATTATCAATGCGGAAATGCTGCCGATAAATACAATTGACGTATAATGTGAACTCATGTTTCAGCCTCCTCACTTTTCCGTAAAATACAATATACAAGCATAAATTATTATTTTCAAAACATTATAAAAATATCGGTATTTATATTATATCATTTTTTTAACAACAAATCAAGTATTAGTTTTAGAAATCCGTTTTTGATTTATAGCATTGTAAATCTTTTGGTTTTATAATATAAGTATCAGTTGATTTGCAGCAGGAGTGTTTTTATGAAAATCAAAAGCAAAACATACAATTACGGTCCTATAGGGCAGAGAATTAAAAATGCAAGATTGGGGAAAGGATACACACAGGGGCATATGGCTGAATTGCTTAATGTAAGCTGCCAGCATATAAGCGACATTGAACGCGGGCTTAACGGTATGTCAATTCCGATGCTTATGGACATCTGTAAAATTCTTGATGTCGGCGCCGACTATATTTTGTTCGGCACGGTAACAACTTCGGGAAACAGTCCTATAAACTCCGTTATAAACAAAATGTCACCCGAACAAAGTATGTATGCCCTGGAGCTGCTTGAAGTATTAACAAAATCCTTTGGCATAAAATAAGCCGAAACCGCAGGGCGGTTTTCCCCGCCCTATCATCTATATAAAAAATGTTACCTGATCCGTTTCGGGTATTCCGTCAAGGCAGTGATGCTCCTTAAGCATCTCTATAACGGTTTTTGAAACCTTTGTTCTTTCCCTAAATTCCTGTATACTGAAAAACTCCCCATCGTTTCTTGCCTCAACCACATTGTCCGCCGCCGACCCTCCGAGGCCGGGCAGGGCATTCAGAGGCGGAAGTATTCCGTTTTCCATAGGCAGAAACTTTTTTGAATCCGATTTATATATGTCTATATTCAAAAATTCCAGACCCCTTGCATACATTTCATTGCACATTTCAAGAATTGTAAGTATATTTTTCTCCTTTGCCGAGGGATTTTCAAGCTCGCTGTATTCCTTCATATTTTTCTTTACATTCTCTTTGCCGAGCATAAGACTTATATCAAACTCATCGGCGCGCACCGTAAAGTACGTGGAGTAAAACTCCTTCGGATAATGTACCTTATAGTACGCAATTCTGAATGCCATCATTACATATGCCGAGGCATGAGCTTTAGGGAACATGTATTTGATTTTTTTACAGGAATCTATATACCAATCCTCAATATTGTTTTCGCGCATCAGCGCTTCCTGTTCCGCCGAAAGTCCTTTACCCTTACGCACACTTTCCATTATTTTAAAAGAATCTTTTTTAGGCAGTCCGTGATATATCAGATATATCATAATATCGTCACGAGTAC
>CAKSGG010000390.1 GCA_934454215.1 uncultured Clostridia bacterium | reverse complement strand
TATACTCATTTACGGCACTGTGTACAAGCTGTATTGCCTGGTCAATTGTCGTATCCTTTAACTGTGCTCCCGCAACAGTCATGTGACCTCCGCCGCCCAGCTTTTCCAGAATTAACTGAACGTTAATATCTCCTATGGAGCGTGCGCTTATGCTTACCGAATTATCAAGCGGATATACAACAAACGACGCACGGATATTTCCTATATTCAGCATATCATCAGCCGCCTGCGATGCCACAACCTTAATATTCGGGCATTTCTCATATGTCTTTGCAACAGCAATCCCCGGTGCAATCTCCTGAGCCGTTTTTACTATATCGACCTTATGGTCGTAATCTGTTTTTGTAGTATTAAACAGACGTTTTACAGACATTGTATTAAGTCCCAAGCGTTTCAGATATGATGCCGCATCAAATGTTCTCACTCCCGTTTTCAGCATGAAATTCTTTGTATCCATAAGTATTCCCGTATACAAGCATTCAGCCTCGGTTGCCGTAAGCGAACTGCCCAAATCCATATATTCAAGAAGCTCCGTAGCCATTTCACACGTTGATGAGGCATACGGTTCATGATATATAAGCGAACACGGATTTATAAAATCGGTAGAACGTCTGTGATGGTCTATCAAAACTACCTTTGACGAATATTCAAGCAATCTCACATCAGGCAGCATTGACGGTCTGTTTGTATCAAGCACAATCAAAAGTGTATCATCAGTAATCTCCTCAAGCGCATGGTCAATTGTTATAAACATTCCTTTATATTCCTGCTTTTCGCGTAGCTCATCATAAAGCTTTTTCACTGCCGGAGAATTATTGTCATATACAATATAAGGAGTTTTCCCCAATGTTCTTACAGCTCTTTGCAGTCCCACAGCCGCACCGAGACAGTCATAATCAGCGTTGCTGTGTCCGACAAATATAACTTTATCGGACTGAATAATGAAATCTTTCAGCGCAACCGCCACCGCCCTCGTTTTCACTCTTGTACTCTTTTCGTATTCCCTGCTCTTTCCTCCGAAAAAGCTGTATTGAGTATCATCTTTTATGCAAACCTGGTCGCCGCCTCTGCCGAGCGCCATATCAAGTGCATTTCTTGCCGATACTTCATTCTCGTTAATATTTCCTCCGCAGCCTATGCCTATGCTTATCGACACGGGAATCCTTATATTTTCGCCTATTGCTCTTATATTTTCAAGCACCTTGAACTTATCGTCCGTAAATTTTTTCAGATATTTGTGTTCAAATATAATAAAATATCTGTCACGGTCTGTATTTTTCAGAATTGCATTTCCGCTTTCCGCCCATTCGTTCAGATACTTTCTTATCTTTGACGTAACCTGCTGATGCTCGTTATCGTTTATTCTCTGCAAAACCTCTTCATAGTTATCAATATTTACAACGGCAATATCCGTTTTTTCATTTTCATAGATTTCTTTGAGTTCAAATTCTGTCGTTTCATCCATAAAATACAGATAAATTGATGACCTATCCTCCGAAGCTGCCGATGAATGTGCCTTATCGCTGAGCATACTTCCGACAACGTGATATTTTTTACTTTCCACCGTAATTTCAATATTTATATTTGAAGCATTTTTAAGAATAACGCTCCATTTTATCTGCGGGAGTATCTTTTCAAGCATATATTCGGACATATCCTTTTTGCCCATAAGCTCAGAAAATCTTTCATTATACCATCTTATAGAGCCGTCCACGTGCGTTACCACCATAGGTATGGGAAAATTAGCCATAACATTTGATGAAACGGGGCTGTTCTCACTGCCGAGCAGTCTCGTGTAATCCTTAATTAATTTTTTACGGTTGTTTCCAAGCACGGCAAAATAAATTGCAGACGCAACACCTATAAACGTTTCAGCCGCACCCATATATATCTGTCCCGAAATCAGGTTTATAATTCCGCCGCCCGCAAGGAGCACCGATAAAACCAACGCAGCAACAGCCAGAAAACGCATTGTTTGACCGTATCGTTTAATCATTTCATAATCCTTTCATAAACCCCTTAACATACTTATACTATTTTATTCTACCATATTTTACACCGTTAGTCAATAGTTATAAATATATAAAATAAAATGCCTAATTAATAACAATGAAGGACATTTTTCTCAAAAATATTTTGAATATAAATAATTTTTAATTTTTTAATATTTATACTTGACAACGGAACATTATAGTAGTATAATATTGTTTGGTATGTTAAGTACCGATTATTTTTTAAGGAGGAAACGGTAGTGAAAGAAGGAATACATCCTGATTACAAGCAAACTACCATTACCTGTGCTTGCGGAGAGGTTATTCACACAGGCTCAACAAAGGAGAATATCCAAGTTGAAATCTGCTCAAAATGCCATCCTTTCTTTACAGGTAAGCAGAAGCTTGTAGATACAGGCGGTAGAGT
>CAKSGG010000389.1 GCA_934454215.1 uncultured Clostridia bacterium | reverse complement strand
ACGATGAGGGCGGCTCTGACAGACCGTCAGTTGGGGTGAAACTCCCGTGGTGTCGGCTCGCTTCCGACCGTTTGGCAAGCTACATACCGAAATTACCCCTTATTACAGCGCAAAATCAGGAGGAAACGCAATTATGGAACGAACTATCCGACGCGGCGATATTTTCATGGCTGATCTAAATCCCATCATCGGCTCCGAGCAGGGCGGTATCCGTCCTGTGCTCATCCTTTCCAATAATCTCGGCAACACGCACGGCCCCACTATCATCGCAGCACCGATTACAAGCCGAAGGCATAAAAAGGCAAGACTTCCTACACACGCACAAATTCCCGTGCTCGGCGATCTCACCACGGATTCCGTCGTCCTGCTTGAGCAAATACGCGTTTTGGATAAGCAGCGTCTGCAAGCCCGTTTAGGTAAATTACCGTATTCCTATGTTCAAAAAATCGATAAAGCTCTCGCCGTAAGTATCGGGTTATGGGATAAATGCTGAAAACATAAAGACTTTGTTTTAATTTGTTATCCGGTACAAGTAAGCTCCCATATACTTGCACCGCGAGGTGGTAATTTGGCGCACAGAGAATTTATCTATATCGGTGAACCGCTTCCAAAATTGGATGAAAAAGAGTATGCAACTTTCTTTCTGAATTTGCAGAAAGGCATCCTTCTCTCCCTAAAGCAGCGAAATCTACTGACACCCGCTCAATATCAAGAATGTTTAGCCGAACTGGGAAAAAGAGAAAGCAAAAATCAAATCCGTAATACCATAAAACAGAAACATTCCTTGTGAAAGAAAATTTCACCGATTTTTACACGAATATTAAATTGCTATTGAAAATCGGAGCGTGACATGATAATAGCCTCACAACTTGGTATATTATGAATCTATTATGCTGTGATCACGGCATTTCGGGACTTCAGATAGATATCAATATCGTGGTTGATATACTGATAGCCCGTTGTGTGAAGAACATCGTAAAACTCGTTCAAGTAGTCAAATACGCCATACCGGCGAAACAATTCTGCCGTCTGTTTACCCGTCAGAGACTTATATGCTTTATAGTTTTCGAGGCAAAACACCGAAAAAGCAGCTTCTTTGCTCATGCTTGCTCCTCCTTACACATCTGGAAATTCAATTTTCCCCGTTTTTTCTTCCTGCTTAAAAAGCAGATACAGCATATCTGTACTGTATTGCCAGACCTTGGTATCTTCCTGCTCAAGGCTGGCATACAGCTTTGAATTATACAACTTTGTAATTGCATCGTATTCGGATATATTTTCCTTTTTTGCAATTATTCCTACAAGGTCAGCACTGATGTAAGACATAATTGCTGCAAATTGCTCTTTGCCCATATCATCATTCCTCCGTTCTGATTTCCCTGAAATCGATAAAGTGAATAAAGGAAAGCATCTTTTCCGTATGAAACGTCCATTGATCCTGCAAAACTTCTGTTTTCAGCCGCTTTACCGTTTCATCCGCATCCAACACACCTGTTTCAAAAAGCCGGATAGATCTATAAACATTATCATCTGCTACCGGGCCGATATGCATATCGAATGTTTTTCCAACCGCTTCACCACGACGGTTCCGAACAACGAATTGCAACCACTCCATATCAGCATGAGCAAAACGATGTATCTTTGCTTGCTCTTGCGCCAACTCAAAGTCAAAGTCATATATCGAAACATACCCTATATCTTTGCTCTCTCTGCGCATTTTGATTCTCGCCCAACGCTCTGCCTGGTATTCTGATGTTGTCGTATAAAAGCCTACTCCAAAATCAAGGAATGAGTCGCTAATGCGGATCTCCGGCTTTTCAACAAGCACCGTACTCCCGTGGTAAACAATCATGCGAGCACCTCCAATAGTCTATGAATGGTTTTCTGCTCTTGTTTCAGCGCAGAAAGCATTTCTGTATAATGTTTCCGAAGAGCAAGCTTCTCTCGGATCGCATCAACCTTCTCCGTATCCTTATCGATATACTTGTCGCACAACTTGCCATTCTCCCGGTACCTAAGATAGTAGTATCCGTTTTTACGGCAGGCAATTGAACCTTTGGGCAGTTCTTCAATCAGGGCATTATATTGAAGGATCATCTGCTCGTTGCGAACCGCTTCCTTTTGAACCACGGAATTAATCAGCATTGCTCTCACCTCGATTTAATCATACCACACAAATCGCAGACTATCAACAGCATGTGTGGTAAGGCAAATTTCTCTTGTTTTATTAATATTCGTTCTGCAAATCCAGGTAGGGACAAGTCAAAACCAACCGACTCCTGCCTGTTTGCCTTACCCGCTTTGCTGCATCGAAACCCATTTGCACATTCGACAAACCAATTTTCGCTTTCTATAATAATAGGCACAGAAACATTCACTGTAAAAGGGGTATTTATATGAACCGATATGAACGCATGAAT
>CAKSGG010000388.1 GCA_934454215.1 uncultured Clostridia bacterium | reverse complement strand
GTCTTTCCATATACGTTCAATTTCGGTTCCGTTTTTCAGTTTAAATATCAAATGATTAGGCTCCGGCACTACGATTTTCTCAATTCGATTTATAACTGCCTCCTCATCAAAATATGTAAGTTCAAGTGCCGCCATTGTTTCTTCTATCAAGGTTGTTTCAGGAATTTTCTTTCCGTGGCAAAAAGCTTTCCCTTTACTTATATATGTTGAACAGTTATATCCGCAACTGCCGTTACTCGTAATTCTGCGATAATTTTTACCGCATTTCGGACACTGGATTAAACCCGAAAACACTGTATGCTTTGCCTGTTTTCTATCAGCAACTGCTTTTTTGCGTCTTTTTTCTGCTATTACCTTAGCCTTTGCAAATGTTTCCTTATCTATTATTGGCTCATGAGTTTCTTCCGCATAAAACATCGGAAGCTCTCCTCGATTTTTGCATTGTTTCTTTTCAATATGATTATTAATAAAGCTTTTTTGAAGCAATGCATCCCCTGCTAATTTTTCATTACTTACCAGGCGTGAAATTCCGCAGCTTCTCCATACTGTTTTATATAGAGTTTGAATCTTACGTTGATTAAAATCTCTTGCAATTGAACCATAACTTTCACCCTCAATCACTCTATCAAATATTTCTCTTACAATTTTAGTTTGCTCCGGATTCGGTATCAATTTTCCTTTCAAAACGTCATATCCAAAAAGTCTGCGAATATTTACAGTTTCCCCTTTTTCAAAACATTTTCGTATTCTCCATTTTTGGTTTTCACTTGCCGACAGACTTTCCTCCTGAGCATATGATGCAAGGATGGTAAGCATCAATTCTCCCTCGGCGCTGATTGTATGTATGTTCTGTTCCTCAAAATACACATCAATTCCCATTGCTTTCAACTCTCTCACTGTTTTCAGAAGCGTAACCGTATTCCTTGCGAACCGAGAAATTGACTTTGTAATAATCATATCAATTCTCCCTGCTCTGCAGTCGTTAATAAGGCGCATAAAATTTTCTCTGTTATCTCTTGTGCCCGACTTAGCCTCATCTGCATATACACCGCAAAATTCCCACCCGCTATGACTTTGAATTAAACTGTTGTAATAGCTGATTTGTGCCGATAGCGAATGCAGCATTGCATCCTTTCCGTTAGAAACACGTGCGTAGGCCGCAACTTTTTTTAGTTTCTCAAGCTTTGGCAGTGTTTCTATTTTTATTATATTTCTTGACATAGAGTCACCTCCCTATAGTATTATGTGATATATTACCTCCGATTTCATGATTTGTCAAGCTGTTTTCACGATATATACTACACGAAGATAAGCCGCAGGTATCCGCTGTAATTGTATCAATTTTAGCGTACTCTTTCTCGGTAATCAGCTTGCTGTTCAGCATTTTATCTACCTGCATCATAATAAAATTATACCGATTTATTTTACTGAAATACTCTTGATTCATGCGCTCTCCATCCCTTTTCCAAACCGCGCTGCGATATAACAGCCATGCGAACAATACTTTTGCCGCTTGTTTCCGTCACACTCAAACTCCCTGCCGCAAGTTTCACATATTAAATGATAAATTGTTCTTTTGGGCTTCTTTGTTCGTTTCCAGTATGCAATCCGACAAGCATCGCAGCAAAATTGACGAGGTTTACATTTATCACGGATAATAATTGTTTTTCCGCAATTTTTACATTTCGCCCGTGATTTATCATTATTGTTTTTTCTATAACAGAATGATTTTACGGTATTCAGTGATATTGATACTTTTCGGGAAATTTCCGCATATGTACACCCTTGTTCACGCAGCGTCAGTATTTGGTTCTTTTGCAATTCTGTCATAATCAGTTCACCTCTATTTTCTTAAAAAATATTACGCTCACTACAAACCGGACATAAAAATAGCGTCCGGGCGAAAAAGATACGAAAAAACTTTCTGTGAAAAGTCTGAATTTCAGAATTGGTTAAATCTCAAAAGACCGATAAAACAAGGAGTTTTGAGTGCTTCCGTCTACATTTTCATAAAAACCGATTACATTTTGGTTTGTTCCATATTGTAGACATAACCTCTTTTAAGCAAAAAAATAAGACCTGCAAGGAAATAAATCCTCACAGGTCATAGATGAAATATTCGGTTATTCACCGTAAATCCCGGTGCGGTCATTGATTACAAGAATGCGGAGCATATTGTCATCAAGCATAAGCTTGCCCTCGTTATCGCCCTTGAGATAACCCTTTCGCATAAGCTTGGTGACGGTAGGCTTTGCCCAGTCGGGCATATTATCGTCTACCCACGCGTAAATCATTTTGTTTTTCAGCTTGTCTACATCGGTTCTGATATTGCCGATTTCCTTTTTCAGTTCATCATACTGTGCCATAGTTAAATCCTCCTCATTTTCATTTAGTTTGTTTTTGAATGTGTTCCATAATGCCCA
>CAKSGG010000387.1 GCA_934454215.1 uncultured Clostridia bacterium | reverse complement strand
CTTTTTGCCGCCTTCAATATCTGTTCGTTTACCTTGCTTTCGCTGTAAATCTACACGCATTTTGTATGCATAAGCCTTTTCACTGTAGCAAAGCTGCGGCCTTTGCTCAAGGTTGGTATCAAGCATTATCATAGCGGCGTCAACATCGCTTATATTTGTTTTAACAATAGCAGGTATATCGGTCCTGCCGCAAATACGGGACGCTCTCGTTCTGTTTCTGCCTGCAAGTATCTGATATCTGCCGTCATTAAGCGGTCTTACAATAATCGGGTTTATAATTCCGTTTTCTTTTATACTCCTTGCAAGGGATTCCAACATTTCCTGACCGTACATTTTAAACGGCTGCGGTCTACCCGTAATACTTTCAAAGGCGTCGTCGGAATACTCTACAAGCTTTTCAAGCGGGATTACCGTAATTTTTGTTGTATCACCAGGACCTCGCGCAAAAGATACAATTTCATCAAAGTCATTCTCCGTATCGGAAGATACAGAGTTCAGTTGCTGCCTTCGGTTTTCCAAATCCGATTTTTTCATTTAAACATCACCTCCAGCGCTATCTTAGCATAAGACTGTGCCGCCTCAATTTTCGGTGCATATTCATGAATTGAAAGACCAAATTCCGGAGCTTCGGCAATGTTGATAGAATACTTTATATGTTCGTCAAATACGCGCATACGGTTTCCGTAATTTTCTTTCACGACATCGCGAATATTGCGGCAGCAATTAGTATTGTTCTGAAACTTAGTAAGCAAAATACCATCAACCTTTAAATTTGGATTAAGATGTCGCTGTACTGTTCCTATAAGCTTTTCTACTTGATCAAGACCTTCTAACCCAAGGGGATGCGCCTCAACCGGAATAATTACACTATCCGATACAGTCAAAGCATTGATTGCAAAAAGGTCGCAACCCGGATGACAGTCTATGAAAATATAGTCATACTCATTTTGAATATGCTTTAATATGCCTTTTAAAATGTATTCTCTGCAGGTTGCCGTAGGCAGTATTTTATCCAGCAGCGAAAGTTTTGCCGTTGCAGGCAATACATCAACCGTGGTTGATTTCACAACAGCGTTATGTACCAACTCGCTCATCTCACCATCCGGGCAATCGTCCATCACCGCATTAAACAAGTCATACAAAGTAGGCTTGTCTTTAAGATGACCCGGAAAAATACCGAAGTGTTTCGATAGGTTATGTTGATAATCCAAATCCACAGCAAGAACTCGTTTGCCTTGAGTATGAATATATGAACTGATATTGACGGCGGATGTAGTCTTGCCGACGCCGCCTTTGCATGAAATAATTGATATGATTTTTACCATCGCATTTTCCTCCGATTTTTCTTAGAGGAATGTGTTTTATAGATCTTAAAGCGTTATTAAAATAGATATATGTACTGTTCTTGGTTGCGAAAAAACCAGTGTTTATGCGGGTTTCAGCCCGATTACTATAACGCTACTCCGACCATATGAAAACACCATTGAAATCTGAACCCATTGTGGTTGGACAGCAATGGTGTTTTTTATTATAAAATCCAGCGTTTATGCAACTTTTCGATGCCACATTTTTTTTTACCGTTTGAACTCAAAACAGAAAATGCACGAAATTCATAAGTTGAATTACTTAAAACAAACCTTTTTGAGCCCCATGGTCTATTTGTATTCATCTTTTAAGTTTGAGGAAGATGGGGGGAGTATCAAAATAATTTTAGTATGCGGTGGAATTTCTTTTGAAAATATGGTATAATGCAGATAATAAAACAATACTGCGAGGTAAACATGAAAAATAAACAGCCTCCTTTTCAAATTACGAATAAAATCATTGATGATGTCGCGGAAATTTCCGAACTGATAGGCAGGCTTTCTGCTCGTGATCATCTTTCCGCCAATCCGAATCTGCGCCGCACCAACCGCATTCGTACTATTTACGGCTCACTTGCTATTGAGCAAAACACCCTAAGCCTTGAACAGGTTACAGCTGTTCTGAACGGCAAACATGTCTTGGCTCCGCCCAAGGATATTGCCGAGGTCAAAAACGCCTATGAGATTTACGAGCGTTTGGACGAGCTTGACCCTTATTCCGTGGATGATTTGCTGACGGCGCACGGAATTATGACGCGCGGACTGGTGGTTGAGTCCGGTATGTTTCGTACAAGACCCGTTGGTGTTGTAAATCAAGATGGACAGGTTGTGCATCTTGGTACATTGCCGCAGTATGTTCCGGATTCAGTTACGGAACTTTTGGATTGGACAAAGCACAGCGATTTGCATATGCTGATTAAAAGCTGCGTGTTTCATTATGAATTTGAATTGATACATCCATTCGCAGACGGTAACGGCCGCGTCGGTCGGCTTTGGCATACGCTGTTGCTCTCAAAATGGAATCCGACATTTGCATGGCTGCCGGTTGAATCCATCATTCA